>CACZIP010000067.1 GCA_902781245.1 uncultured Coriobacteriaceae bacterium
ATATGGGCATACTAATCCGACCATCGAAGTTGTTCGCGAGCTCGTGCGACGTGGCAATGAAGTGCGTTACTACTCGTTCGAGGAATTCAGGGAGAAGATCGAGGGTGCCGGGGCGGAGTTCGTGTCCTGCGATGCCTATCTGCCCGCGCTTGACGCCAAGAGCGAGCGCAAGCTCCGCGAGGTGTCAACCACCGAGATGAGCGTGCAGTCGTTTCGCATCACCGCCATCCTCGATCCCATCATCTCGCAGGATATGGAATCATGGCAGCCTGATGTGCTGGTCACGGATTCCGCCTGCTTTTGGGGCAAACTCACAGCAATTAAGTTCAACCTTCCCTGGGTGTGCTCCACCACCACGTTCGCATTCAATAAGGATTCTGCCCAATACATGCAACAGAGTGCATCGGAGATTGCCGATATGGTCTTGGGGCTTCCGCGCATGAACCGCGAGATCCGCAAGCTGCGGGGCTTGGGCTACCACGTGAAGAACGTTCTCGACATCGTGCAGAACAAACCTGACGACAACACCATCGTCTACACCTCACGCATCTTCCAGCCCTGCGCCGAGACTTTCGATGAGATGCATTACCGCTTCGTTGGCCCATCCGTGCGCGAGGTAGAGCCGCGCGAGAAGACTGGCCGCCCGCTGGTGTTCGCGTCGCTCGGCACGGTCATCAACGACCGCCCTGGTTTTTATCGCACGCTCATCGAAGCCCTGCACGACGAGGATGTGGACCTGCTCATTTCCTGCGGTAAGGCGTTCGACCCAACGGTTTTGGGCGAGCTTCCCGCCAACGTGCGCGTCGAGCACTACGTGGATCAGATGGAGGTGCTCTCTCGGGCGAGTCTGTTCGTCACGCACTGCGGCATGAACAGTGCATCGGAGGGCATGTGGATGGCAGTGCCCGAACTGCTCTTCCCCCTCACGGGCGAGCAGCGGGCAGTGGCGCGGCGCGTGTCCGAGGTCGGTGCCGGTGTCCTGCTCGACGAAGAGGATGCGAAAGACGCGCAAAAGCTGAAATCGGCTGTGCTCTGCGCGCTTGTCGACGAAGGCCTTTCTGCAGGAGCCGCCCGAATGAGGGAGGACCTGCGTTCGTGCGGCGGTCCTTCTGCTGCTGCTGACTTCATCGAGTCGTGTTCCCTGAAGTGTTAAGCCCTGCGTTCGTCTATTAAACTGTGAGGTGAGACGCCCGAATCGTTCGCACCCGCGAAAAGGAGCCAGCTATGTAAAAGTCAACGGGTTTTGAACGCTTTTTCAGAACTTTGACAATTGGATATGGGACATGATTTAGGCACGACGGGACAAGCCGATGGCAATCGGCTTCAACTGCACGGGAGATTGCCTGCGCCAGCTTAGTTCACGGGGCAGGCGTAGGGCCTGTCGTCGCGGAGCACCGCGAAGATGATGTTGCAGAGCTTGCGGACCACGGCGCTTACCGCCACCTTGTGGCACTTGCCTTCGGCCCGCTTCTTCTCGTAGTAGGCGCGAAGGGCGGGGTCGTACATGCGGGCGCGGTCCGCCGCCAGCCACAGGTACCAGCGAAGAAACGGCGATCCGCGCTTCGACATCCGGGCCTGAGCGCCGACGAACTCGCCGGACTCGAACACCGACGGGTCGCATCCCGCGAAGGCGAGCATCTTCGAGGCGTCTTCGAAGCGCGACACGTCGCCGATCTCGCCCAGGATGCCCGCTGCGCACACGATCCCGACGCCGGGGAGCATCGGTGGTGATGGGCGAGTCGCCCACCAGCTTCTCAAGCTCGGCGTCGAGCTCCTTCATCTGGGACCTGGTGAACTCGATCTGGTCGAGCAGCTGGCGCAGCTGGAAGGACAGCGGGGCGCTCGGCTGTCCAACCGAGGACCTCGCGAGCTCTTTCAGCCGTTCGGCGTCGGCCCGCGTGAACCGCCTGCCGCCGCCGGAGCGAATCGCCTTCTCCACCGAGTCCACCCTGGCCTTCGCGAGGGCCTCCGCGCTGCCCCATCTCCTGAGGACCGCGGAGGCGGATTTGCCGAAGTCATCCGCGAAGAAGCCGTGGAACTCGGGGAACACGACGTCGAGTATGGCGTGCGCGCGCCGCTTGCAATCGCCTACAATGTGCGAGAGGGAGGTGCGGGACCTCGCCAGCGACCTCAAGTCGTCCGACTCGGACTTCGAGCGTCTCCGCCTCGTGGGGTTCCCGGCCAGGAGCCACAAGGCAAGGGCCTCCGCGTCGATTGCGTCGTTCTTCACCTTCCTCACGCTCGTCGCCTTGCGCCAGTTGGACGTGAGCAGCGGGTTGACCTCGAAGACCTCGTAGCCGTGCCCCTCCAGGAACGCGATCAGGTTGCGCCCGTAGTGGCCGGTCGCCTCCAGGCACACGCCCGAGTCGTCGCAGCCCGCGCCGACCGACGCCAGCTTCTCCAGCAGGCTCGCGAAGCCCTCCGCGTCGTTTGCGAACTCGAAGCCCCGCAAGATCCTCTCGCCATCGCCGCCGACGACCGCGGCCGAGTGCTTGCGCTTGGCCAAGTCGATTCCGATGTGATGCACCGTCTTGCTCCTTTCCCTTGAAACCTGCATCGCCATGGCGGGCAACCCCTCCGTCCCGGCGGCACGCATCCTCTTTCGAAATGAAGCAACCAGGTGCTATCCAGCTCATTCGCGTAACTCCGTCGGGCGAGGGCGCGATCCTCCTTGAAAAGGACTTAAAGCCTTAGGTCGAATAATCACGCGACACCCCGCCGTCGGGAAATTATGCCCCATGTCCAATTGTCTGGACTACAGGACGAAAGTCGCCGGGAGGCGACGATGATTAAGATAAGAGGTCGATTATGAACCTGGAAGAATACACGCAGCATTACCTAATCACGCATTACAGTTGCGCCGAATGCGGTTACGAATGGGATCGTTACGATCCTTACGACGTGTAGAAACCTATGCTTTACCGCTTGAAACAAGGATGCAGCCTGCGTGGATGGCTGTTCAACCCGTACTCACTCGTGCGGGACGATTGGTATATGCCCACCAATTTGTCAGTAGACGAGTTCAACGTGTTGGTGCGCTGCGATGGGGAAACCGTCTTCGCAGAAGACGAGTCCGAAGAAGTGCGTGCGATTTTGGCGCATTTCCTGGAAGAGGGCGTGATCGAGAAGCGCACAGAGGCGGACCCCATTGACGAAGTGCAAGCTTACAAGCTGTATCCCTGCTGGCGCTTCAATCTTATCAACTGGGCCATCACGGGCAGGTGCAACTACAACTGCCGGCATTGTTTCGCGGCGGCCGACCTCAACCCGATGGCGGCGCATCCCACAACTGAACAATGCTTGGAGTTCGTGGAACAGTTGGCATCGTGTGGTATTCGCTACGTCTGGATTACGGGTGGCGAACCCCTGTTGCGAAGTGACTTTCTTCAAATAGCCCAGGCTCTTGCCGATGCGGGCATTTCCATTGACGATATCGGCACGAACGGCTCGCGCATTACGTCCGAGCTTCTCGATGAGCTCGAGGCGATGGGCCACCATCCCCAATTCAACATCAGCTTCGACGGACTTGGACATCACGATTGGCTGCGCGGCGTGCCGGGCGCCGAAGAACGCACGCTTGAGGCAATACAACTGCTAAAGCGACGTGACTACCGCGTGAAAGTGCAGTACTGCCTGTGGGATGGTAACCTCGACACCCTTCGCGAAACCACACGGCATCTTGTGAATCTAGGTGTGGACCATCTGCGCCCGATTCGTATCGTCGAAGCGCCGCGGTGGAAGGCCGCCGAATACGGCCACACGCTCGATTTCCGCGCATATTGTGACCTGATGCTCGATTACCTCGATTGGTATCTGGGCGAAGGTTTTCCCATGGAATTGGAAGTGTGGTCGCTTTTCGACTACATGCCCGGCAACGGGCAGTGCCGGCTCACGCCAGTCAAGCGTTGCAGCATCGAACGCGATCGACTCCAGCCTGTGTGCGGCGATGCGCGCAACATGCCCTTCGTGGCGAGCAACGGCAGCCTGACGTTGTGCAACCAAATCTCAGGTTGGGAGGCGGCTCACGGCGTCGAGCACGGCAACGTATACAAGACACCGCTGGCCGAGCTGTTATCCAACTCGCCCTTCACGCGACAACTGTTGGTTACCCGTGCCCAAGTGCGCGAGCACAACCCCCAATGTCAGACGTGCGAATTCGCTGGCGTGTGCAGCTGCGGATGCCGTGCCGTCGCCTTGGCAGCCACCGACGACCTGCTGGCTGCCGACCCCACGCAATGCGTGTTCTTCAAGGGTGGTTACCGCGAGCGTTTTGCGCAGGTGCTAGCCGACCACGGCATTGAATCGTGGTAAAACCCAATCTTCCTATCTTTCCTTCAATTTGGTGAAACGGTTTCCCAACTCGCTCGTATAATGGAACAAGCGGTTAAAGGTGCTCTCGGAAGGATGCCGTTGTGAACCTGGATGTAAACGCATAGAGCCTAGAATCATGGGCGAGTTTAACGACAACTCCTTCGAAAGAGATTTGAAGTGCGATTTCCCGGCAAGGGAATCGTTCCGCGAAGCACTGCTACAAACCCTGCTTTCCATGGACGAAAACGAGCTGGCGCCGGCGTCATCGAGTGAATCTGCGAAGTCGCACAAGGGCGCGAGGCGGAAAATCAAGCTCGAAGACGCTGACCTGGAGATGCTTGCCGCAGCAGAAGGCGAAGAGCGAACGTTCAACCGCTCGTTCGAGGATCTGTTCGAACAGTGAGAATCATCCTGTGATTGCGGGGGGCAGAAGCCGCCCACATCAACTTTACACCGTCGCGGATTCGCAATTGCGCGACACCTTGAACTGCGATATACTGCGATACCGCACTTGAAAAAGTGCTGTTGCCAACGTGGCTCAGTTGGTAGAGCAGCGCACTCGTAATGCGCAGGTCACCGGTTCGAGTCCGGTCGTTGGCTCCACAAGTTAGCAGGCCAGGGATAGCTCCCTGGCCTGTTTGCGTTTCAGGCTCGAAAACCGTTCATCTGCGTTTCAAGTGCGGAAACTACCTGTATGCGCAATTTGTACTATATACTGTTGTGATAATCGCCCTGGCGCTTTTCGAATTTCATCCTGATGAGAGGAATCCTGCATGAGCGATCGATACGGGTACGGCGACGGACGCGAGAGCCGCGACGACGACCTGTACAACGAATACGGTAACTGGCACAGCAGGCGCAGCCCCTCCAATCGTTCCTCGAACGGCGCGGGCGCGTACAGCAATCGCTCGACGCAGAGGCGCTCTTCGGAAGACTACGCATCGTATTCCGATTCGCGTTACTCCTCGTCGAACCGCACTTCGAGGTCTGCTTCAGCGCACTCTGGCAGAACCAGTCAGCGTTCATCGACGCGAAGGACTTCATCGAATTACGATCATGATTACGACTACGAACCGCGCAGCTCATCGCGTCGTTCTTCTTCCCTCGATTCGCGCAGCTCATCGCATCGCACATCTGGCGCTGACCAGCATGCAAGGTCGAGCCGCGCAAGCGAACGGGATCAGCATGCAAGGTCGAGCCGCGCAAGCGAACGGGATCAGCATCCAACCACACGGCATCGCTCTACCGAGCCTGCGGCAAGTCGCTATAGCCGTTCATCGTACGGTTCGAGGTCTTCGCGGACGAGCGATTCTTCGTCTCGGGCAGCCGCTTCCTCTCAGAGGCGTAGCGCCTCGAATCGCGCTGCAGAGTCGCACGGTGCCTCTTCAGTTGCGCAGTCACGAAGCAGAGTAGCCGGCGACGGCGAAACCCCGACCCCCAAGAAGTCGAGGAGAAGCCGCAACGTAGCAATTGTGGCGGCAGTTATCGTTGGTGTCTTGCTCATCGGCGCAGTTTCTGCGTTCGCGTATATCAATTCGATCACGAGCAGCTTGCACGAAGGCGTCGACCAGGATCTGCGCGCCGCACTCGTCGAGACCGACATGGCAAACGAGCCCTTCTACATGCTGCTACTTGGAACCGACAAGATTTCGTGGCGTGAAGGAACGGAAGACGGCGGCGCGTATCGAAGCGACACCATGATCCTTGCGCGTGTCGATGCGCCTCAGGGCACGATTTCGCTCATCTCGATTCCGCGCGATACGCTTGTCGACATGGGTGAAAACGGCTGGCAGAAGATTAATGCTGCATACAGCCTCGGCGGTCCTTCGTATGCAGTTGAAATGGTCTCAAAGCTTACCGGTGTGGACATCTCGCATTATGCCGAGATCGACATGGACGGCCTGTCGGCGATTGTCGATGCCATCGGTGGCGTCGAGGTCGAAGTGCCATTGGAGATCGACGACGAAGATGCGGGCGGTTACGTACCTGCTGGTTGGCAGACACTCGATGGCGAGCATGCACTCATCGTCTGCCGTTCGCGCAACAGCTACGTTGAAACGGCGGCTGCACCCGACCTCATGCGCGCAGCGAATCAGCGCATGGTGCTTTCCGCGATTGCGCACAAGGTGCTCGCCTCCGATGTCGCGACGATTGCCAACACGGTGCGTTCGGCAGCCAATTACGTCACGACCGATCTCGAGCTGAACGACATCATCGGTTTGGCGCAGGCTCTGCAAGGCATGGATACTGACGATTCGTTCTACACCGCATCGCTTCCGACGCGAGCTCTGTACATCGCGAACGGCTATGGGTATCCCGACGTAGTCGGGTTTGCCCCGACTGACACCGTCGATCCGAGCATCCTCGAGGGTTGGTACGGTATTTTGGAAGACGACGAATGGTCGGCCATGAGGGGCCGCATGTCAGAAGGCAAACCGCCTGCAGAGGGTTTGGAGATTGACGAAGCGACGGGCACCATTTTGTCGACGGCAGGGTCTGACGCCGCTGACATCAGCAACAAGACCGCTTGGATCACGATTGTGAACGGCACTGACCGCGAGGGTCTCGCGACACGCGTCATGGGCATGCTCAATGCCGAAGGTTTCGAGAACATCACTATTGAGGATGCGATGATGGGCTACGACTATCCCGAGACGCTTGTCATCTACGACGAATCTGGCCGCGCGCATGAGGCGGAACAGCTTGTCGAGGCGATGGGCCAAGGCCGTGCCATGCTCAATGACGGTAACTGGATCGTGAGCAACAACTTCCTCATCGTCATCGGCGAAGATTGGAAGGGATCGACTGCATCGAGTTCGTCAGCAAGCGCATCGGCCTCGTCTGCGAGCGCGTCGTCAGGATCAGCATAAGCCTAAGGGCAAGCAATGAAGTTCACCGTAATCGCAGTCGGGAAGCTCAAGGAGCGTTTCTGGTCGGACGCATGTTCCGAGTACCTCAAGCGGTTGCAGCCCTACGCGAAGACGAAGGTCGTCGAAATTGCCGATGTCGACCCTGCCCGCGCGGGCGGCGAAGCTGCATCGATTGAACGCGAAGGCACTTCTATTTTGAAAGCGATTCCCGAACGCGCACACATGGTGTTGCTGGCAATTGACGGCAAGCAGCGTTCGAGCGAAGGCCTTTCTCAACGCATCGACGACTTGGGGCTTAGTGGCGTGGGCGAGATAGTTTTCGTCATCGGCGGTTCGTGTGGTGTTAGCGCTGATGTGAGGGCGCGGGCAGATGAGACGCTGTCGTTCGGGCTCATCACGCTTCCGCACAACCTTGCCCGCGTCGTGCTGCTCGAGCAGCTGTATCGTGCTTGCAAGATATCGCGTGGAGAGCCATATCATAAATAGCATGCATCCATTAGGATCGGTTCCTTTTCAGCGCATCGCGCAGAGCGGAGGATGAAATGAGATTCGTGTCGTGGAACGTCAACGGTATTCGCGCCGTCATGAAGAAGGGCTTCGAGGAGTTTTTCGCAACCTTCAACGCTGATGTGTTCGCGCTTCAGGAGACGAAATGCCAGGAAGGACAGGTCGACCTTTCGTTTGACGGATACCATGACTTCTGGAGCTACGCAGAGCGCAAGGGCTATTCGGGAACCGCCGTGTTCTCGAAACGCGAACCGTTGCAAGTGCTGCATGGTCTGGGTGATGACTATCTCGACAACGAGGGACGCATCTGCGCGCTCGAGTTCCCCGAGCTGTGGTTCGTCGACGTCTACACGCCCAATGCTCAAAACGAGTTGGCGCGCATCGATCACCGAATGCAATGGGACGATGCGTTCCGCGAGTTCTGCAAGGGGCTTGAGGAGGGCATGCTGCCCGATGGGTCGACCTCCGACCCCAAGCCGGTCGTCATGTGCGGAGATTTCAATGTTGCGCATCAGGAAATCGATCTGAAGAATCCTGGGCCCAATCGTGGAAACGCCGGCTTCTCCGATGAGGAACGTGGCAAGTTCACCGACTTGCTCGATGCGGGATTCACCGATACATGGCGCATGCTGCATCCTGATACGACGGGCGTCTATTCGTGGTGGAGCTACCGCTTCAACGCGCGCAAGAACAACGCGGGATGGCGCATCGACTACTTCCTCACGAGCGATGCGTTGCGCGACAAAATAGAATCAGCAGAGATTCACGGTGAGGTGATGGGCTCGGATCATTGTCCCATTGCGCTCGAGCTGTCGCTGTAGATTTGATAAGATGGGTCGAACATTTCGATAGGCGTGGAAGGATAGTCGGATGAAGTGCGTAATTTCGGTTTTGGGCAAAGACACGACGGGCATTGTCGCGGAAGTGGCTGTGACGCTACGCGAATGCGGTGCAAACATCGACGATATCAGCCAGACGTTGCTCGGCGACATCTTCTCGATGACCATGATTGTGACGCTCAACACGGACGTAGCCGACTTCAACGCCGTGCAGGAGCGACTGCGCGAAGCGGGGGAGCGAATAGGCGTGCAGGTTACCCTGCAGCGCGAAGACGTGTTCCAGTACATGTACAAGATTTAGCGGGCTGCGGAGTGACACGACGAGGGTTTTGCCTCTTGTCGATTTGCTTATGCTTCAAGAAAAAACGGGCGCCTGAGGCGCCCGTTTCGCATGTTATCCGAACTGCGGATTACTCTTCGGTCTTGGG
>CACZIP010000068.1 GCA_902781245.1 uncultured Coriobacteriaceae bacterium
GCCCTTCGGCGATGCGACCTGTCATCAATCGCTGTGCGGGTCAGGATGCTGCGGCGCGTTCCCGAACGCAGGATACCGCGTTCGTCAGGCGAGCACGAACCCCGCTGAACGCATTATTACTGACCGGAAAGGAAGGCTCGCATGGACTACGGCACAACCCTCATACCCGAGCTCGATGGAAACCTCAGAGCGCATAACGTAAGACTGCCGGCATCGGCCCAGCTCGCAAGCGGTATCCGCGTACTTGGGCGCTTGATACGCTCGATTGTGTACACCACCGACATCGCCATCATCCGCAACTGTGACGCCGATGCGGTCTTCGCCGTCTACCCCTTCACGCCCCAGCAGGTCATATCGGACATGCTGGTGAAAGCCTCGTCCATCCCCGTGTTCGTGGGCGTTGGCGGCGGCACCACAAGCGGCCCCCGCTCGGCAGCGCTGGCGCGCGACGCCGAGGCTGCGGGCGCTTACGGCGTGGTGCTGAACGCGCCCGCCAGCAACACCACGCTCGAGATGGTCAGCCGCGTCGTCGACATCCCCGTCATCGTGACCGTGGTCGACGACAACCCGGAGACCATCGCCAACCGCCTTGCGGCAGGCGCCTCGATCGTGAACGTCTCGGGCGGGAAGCGCACGTGCGAATACGTTGCCAATTTGCGTAGGCAGTTCCCCGAATTGCCGATCCTCGCGACGGGCGGCAAGACGGATGCGACCATCGAGGCCACGGCCATGGCGGGCGCCAACGCGGTCATCTGCACGCCGCCGTCGAACGGCGAGCTGTTCTCGCCCATGATGGAGCGCTACCGCCAGAACGCCGAGCACAACAAGCCGAAGACCGGCTTCCGACCGCTATCGCAGGCCGCGCTCGCCGAGATGGCCGAGTACATCGAACGGCTGAAGGACGACGGCCTGCTACCAGGCTAAAATAGCCAAATAAGGGACAGTCCTTTTTGGCTATTTCCAAGAGGAGGGCGAACATGCCATCAGAAATCGAACCGACAGCCACAACCGAGCAGGCAGCGGCAGGAGCGAATGCGGCCCCGGAGCAGGCGGAGGCAGAAGCGGCGGCCCCTGGGCGCGCGTCGACCCCCGAGCAGGCAGTGGCCCCCGAGCAGCCGTCCACAACCGAGCGCATCTGCGAGCTCGCGGCGCGCATCGAAAGCGACATCATCGCGTGGCGCAGGCATTTCCACAGGCATCCCGAACTGGGGGCGCACGAGGTCGAAACCTCGGCCTTCATACGGCAAAAGCTTGACGAATGGAGCATCGACTACCGCATCGTCGAGGGCACGCGCCCAGCCGAATTAGCAGATGAGCGCCCCGATTTCATCGGAACGGGCATCATCGCCACCATTCGCGGCGAAGCGCCCGGCGCCTACGACGCCGCCGGCAAGCCCGCGAAGCGCATCGCGCTGCGCACCGATATGGACGCACTCCCAATAGCCGAGCGCACCGGGTTCGACTACGCCTCCGAAACCGGGGGCGTCATGCACGCCTGCGGCCACGATTGCCACATGGCCATGATGCTCGGAACGGTTCGCATGCTCAACGACCTGCGGGAACGCTTGCACGGCGAGGTGCGCATAATCTTCCAACCCGCCGAGGAGATATCGATCGGCGCGCGCGACATGATCGCTGCCGGCGCGCTGGAAGGCGTGGACGCAATTTACGCCGCCCACATCTGGAGCGAGGTGGATGCAGGCACCATCTCGTGCGAAGCCGGGCCGCGCATGGCCTTCACCGACTGGTTCCGCATCGATATCGAGGGCGTGAGCGCACACGGCTCGATGCCGCACAAGGGCATCGACGCCATCGTTATCGCCGCCGAGATAGTGGATGCGCTGCAGGTCATCGTCTCGCGACGCATCTCGCCGTTCGAGCCGATGGTCATCACCGTAGGCGAAATCCACGGCGGTACCGCGCGCAACATCATGGCGGGCTCGGCCTACCTCACAGGCACGCTGCGCACTTGGCATCCCAACGTGCGCGAACGCGCAATCGACCGCATCGAGCGCGTGGCGGGAAAGACTTCCCATGCCTTCGGCGCCCAGATCAAGTTCTCGTTCGAGAAGGGCAATCCCGCCGTCGTGAACGACGAGGCCTGCGCCGCCGTCGCGCGCCAAGCCGTGCAGAAAACGCTCGGAGAGCAGGCCGTCGGCGCCTACGAGGGCACGCTGGCCGGCGAGGATTTCGCCGAGTACCTGCAGCATGTGCCGGGCGTGCTCGTGTTCGTGGGCACCAACAACCCCGAAATTGGCGCCATCCACCCCCAGCACAGCTGCTACTACACCATCGACGAGACCATGCTCGCGAAAGGCGCCCTGGTCGCCACCCAATGGGCCTGCGACATGCTAGCCTAACCTCGCTTGCCAACCCATCGTGACGAGCTAACGCATCAGGTACGTTGAATCATTAAAAATGGTCATACCTGTCGTGGCGTTCCGTCTGCTACGTTTAATCGAATGCGGATGCATCGCTTCAATGACAAGGGGTTTTACATGCTGCGGCGAATAGCGACAAGTCGCGGAAAACGCGGATAGTCCGCTAGAGTTCTCTATGTTCATTAACCATGGAACCCACATCTTCGATGGCGCCTCGTGGCGGATGAGCGGGTCCGCCCCGGACACATCGAAGCCGGATGTGCAAGGAGCCGGCAGAGGGGGGAATAGGTCGATTTTTCGGACACCCGACGCCTCGTTGCAGCGACGCGGGTTGGGTTTCCGATTCCCCCCGCTGGTGCCGCGAAGCCCCGAAAACCGCGCGACATCCCGAGAACATTCCCCCCGAATTCCCCCCGCGAGATTATCTATCAGATAGATAAAAGGGGGTCTGGGAGCCGCGATTTCGACGGCTCCCAGACCCCTTTCCGAGGGCCCTAAAACAGGCCGCGGGGTAAACTTTTTGCGCCGAAAAATTCCCCCGCAACGAAAAATCCCTGACCGTTTTACCAGTTCAGAGACGAGATTTTGGTCGCGGGGGCCGGATTCGAACCGACGACCTTCGGGTTATGAGCGACTGCAGCTGGGAATTCATGAAATTCATGGATTATCAGTTTTGAGGCGATATGCCGCTCACCTGCGGAAACGTAATTCTTTTCTCTCAAATCACATCATAGTTTTCGACTTTCCGTTTCTCGAAAAGGTGGTTAAACGGTGGTTGGTACGGTGGTTCCGACGGTGGTTTTTCCAGACGCCGTTTAACTGTGGAAAACCCAGGTGAGAGGAACGAAAAGATGAAGTACTACACGAGGGGCGTTAGGCGCCGCGGCGACACCGATCAATGGGAAG
This sequence comes from uncultured Coriobacteriaceae bacterium, assembly GCA_902781245.1. GTDB lineage: Bacteria > Actinomycetota > Coriobacteriia > Coriobacteriales > Eggerthellaceae > UBA9715. Next base: position 3,288 of record CACZIP010000068.1, read on the forward strand.
TGCGCATCATGCACAAGGACCCGATAACCCAGGAGGAGATCTTCGAGTACCGCACCGTCACGGCGAAGACCAAGAAGCAGGCCGAGAGGAAGCGGGACGAGCTGATCTTCGAGATGGAGCGCAAGGGCGGTGCCCTTCATTCGAAGCTCACGCTTTCCGAGTTCCTGACGTCGTTCGTCGACTACAAGGAGAAGTGCGGCATCGTGGAACCCTCCACCATCAAGGGCTACCGGTACGAGGCCAGGCAGATCTCGCACTACATCGGCAACGAGCTCCTCTGCGAGCTGTCCATCGCAACCATCAACAACTGGATGGCCCAGATGACGGAGGACGGTTACGCCTCCAAGACCGTGGCGAAGCCCTTCAGGCTGCTCAAGCAGGCCCTCAACTTCGCCATCGCGCAGGACCTGATCACGAAGAACCCCTGCAACTTCTGCAAGCCGCCCAAGCGCACGAAGACCAAGATCAACGCGCTGACGCGCGAGGACCGCAGCCGCATGCTCGACTTGGCCCGGAGGGCCTTTCCCGAGCCGCTGGCTATCGCGGTCGAGCTCGCGCTCACGACCGGGATGCGCCGCGGAGAGGTCTGCGCGCTGCGCTGGAGCGACCTCAACGACAACGGGACGATCTCGGTGCGCCGCGCGATGGGGTACGCCGAGGGCGGCTTCTACGAGAAGGACCCGAAAACCTTCACGAGCGCGCGCACGATCCCGCTCACGCGCTACACCTTCATGATGCTGTCCGCCATCAAGGAGGACGCCTACCGCCTGCTGACCCGGCTCGGCGTGCCGCAGGCTGATCCCTACATCCTGGGCACCCAGGAGCTCGACTCCCGGCCGTACAACCCCACCTTGCTCGGCAAGGACTTCACGGCGTTCTGCAAGATGAACAACTTCCACTGCACGTTCCACGACCTGCGACACACCTTCGCGACGTTCATGATCGGCTCAGGCGTCGATGTGCGCACGGTGGCGAGCTACCTCGGCCACAGCTCCGTCAGCATGACCTTGGACGTGTACGCCGACGTCGACCCCGAGGCGAAGTTCAGCGCCGTCGGCAAGATCGAGGAGGCCTTCGACAACGACAGCAACGAGGCGCTCTCCCTGCTCGCCCAACATAGGGGCTTCGACCCCACTGGCGAGTACGACACCGAGGAGATTCCCGGCGCACATCCCGAAGCCGAACGTAACCGCAAGGGATTCAAGGCCGGCATGGGCAACTTCACGCTCTCGGCCCAGAGCATCCCCTTCACAGAGGAGGAGCTTGAGGACATGCTCGCGACAATCCGCGCGTCGAAGCAGAAGAAGGCCTTTTCTGCTTAGGGTGAAGAGAAACTACAGAGGGCGACTTAACGTCGCCCTCCTAATCAGCTGAAGCTAGCCCTCTTCTTCGTACCATTTCCCCTGTGAATCGTCGGTATCTACGGGGATGGTCACCTCGCAGGCCCAGTCTTTTTTGTAGGCGTCTGCTGTCTTCCTGAGCCGCCAGTAATTCCGCCAATATGCCCACCAGCGCCTTGAGGCGCTCTCGATATCATCTTCTGAATACTCGCCCTTGTTCCCGATGACAACCAGCTCGTCTCCGCCGATCACGAAGCCGACCTCGTCGCATCTGGCGTACAGGAGGTGCTTTGCAGCCGAAAGCGTTTTCGGGCCGTCGAAGTCCTTGACGGGCACCTTGTTCTTGTAATCGCCCAGCAGCGACTTGGCTCCTTCGATATCGTCGAACGCCAGATCGTACGCATCGATGTCGTAAAGTATGGAATCGTCGTCACGGAAGCGCTCGTACCAACCGTCCTCGTCGAGGCTGTCAAGAAAGACCGCGAAGGCATGGCCGCAAAAGCGAACGGCCAGGACATCGGTGGTGTGCCTCTCTTGCTCCGGCTTCGATTCGTCGTAGAGCAGGACGTCGCGAAACTCCACTTGGACGATATCGCCCTCTATGTCCCACCACCACCATGAACCGATATCGGATATGGCATCCGCGAGGATGTTGAGCGTGTTCATATTCATGGTATCCTGCCCCCGCTCTGTCAAGTTTTAATTAGCCGTTTAAGGCTACTAAGCGAGCCACCTGGTTGTTCTACAGCGAAACCAATCCGTACTCGACGCCTGAGAAGCTCGCCTTCCAGGCATCGTAGTCCTCCTTGGTGATGGCGCCGCCCTCGAGCTGCCGGCGCATCTCGTACCAGGCATCGATCGCCGGGTAGAGCTTCTTCGCCTTGGGCGCGTCGCCCCTGACGATGAGCTCGTGGGAGTACCCGCTGACATACGGCGTAAGGCCGTACTCGTCCTCGAGCCTGAAGAGCATCTCCAGGACCTCGCGAGCGGAGTTCGTGTCGTACGCGTGCAGGGCTTCCGGGCGTATCTCCAGGGCATCCGCGATCTGCATGATGACGTCCTCGCTCGGCGTGCGCTTGCCGAGCTCGTACAGGCGGATGGACGGCTCGGAGACACCGATGGCGTCGGCTAGTTGTTTCTGCGTCATGCCCTTGAGCTTGCGTTGTTGCTTTATCAGATCACCTGAGTGCATCGGTACCTCCACGCGACGGTTCCCCAGATATAATAACATGCGAGTACGATATCGTACTGTTATCGAATTGAAGATCGGATGCCGGCGTGCAGGAAGCCGTGTTGGACGGAACCGGCGGTTTCGAATCAAAAATCGGACTGATGCGACTGTTGACGTCCCATACCGTGGGCAACGAACATGGGAAGAAGGCATGCGAGGAGTCGGAAGATGAGCGGATTGCATAAGTGGCACGACGTGCAGAAAGAGGAAACTGCGACCCGCGTCGCCTCGGCAATCGACGGCCTTCAGGCTGAGGGGTCTGCAGTGTCGTTCTACTCGGTCGCCGAGAGGGCGCAGGTCGCCAGGAGCACGCTGTACAGGCGCCCCGAGTTACGTGCCGCCGTGGAAGGCGCCCGCAGCGCATCGGCAGCAGAGCCGATTCGGGACGACGGTCAGACGGGGCTCGCGCGGGAGGTCGCCGAATTGCGACGAAAGGTCGACGAGCTCTCGAGGCGGCTTCCAGCAACCTCGTACCAGTGCTTGGGCATCTGACGTTGCGCTCCGCCCCCGCATCGCCGGCAGCGAACATAGAGGCAGGAGCAGACGGGAGGACGGAACGATGACGACAAATTCAACAACCGAAATGCGCCCCAGTCGGCTCATCGAGCCGGACGTTGAGGACATCAAGTGGTCCTCGCACGGCGATAACATGCATGGCAACGAGGAGGAGAACCGCCTCGCCTGGGAAATCTGCGCCCTGACGGAATCGTTCGAGTCGCAGAAGGAGGACTCCAACGTCCGCTCGCTGTGGTTCCGCATCCCGCGTGGGACCATCGACGAATGGATGAGCGTCGCGGAGTACCGGGAGTACGCCGAGTTGTACGACGAGCCCGAAGAAGAGGTCGCGGCCGCACGCTCGCGNATGGTCCGCGTGGTTCCCGGAGGAGGAGTACTGGCACACGCTGACCACCAACACGGAGGACGGCTGGGCCATCGTCGTAATCGACGACAGGGTCGCCATTGAGGTCAGGCCCGACGAGGTTATGCAGTACGAGAACCCCCGGCTGCAGGACCGCCTCGAGCGGATAAGGGCATGCGCGGCCGAGCTCGTGGCGATGGCCGCCGACGGGGCGTACCGCAAGCTCATCGAGGAGTCGCTTCCCCCGCGCTGCCGCTTCGGCTTCATAAAGCGGAAGACGTGGTGGAATCGCCTCGGCAAGGAGGACCTCTTCGATGACGCCAAGGCCGGGCAGGACGAGGCCGAAGAGCTCGCGGAGCTGCTCAGGGCCCAACCGGAACAGGAGGACATCGGCCGGCTGCCCGAGCTTTGCGCCCGGCAGTACTTCGACGCACTGAAGGGCGCCTACGTCGCCGCCGGCTACGCCTACGACAGGGAGTCCAACCATCTCGGACTGCCCGCCGATGACAGCCGGGCATGGTACGTGCGCTTCGGCGACGCGAGGGACGAGAGCATCCTGAAACTCGACCAGGACTCCTGCGAGGCCTTCGCGGCGTGGTTCGACGACGAAAAGCACTTCTTCAACCACACCTTCGAGGTGCTACAAGGCCCAGGCTTCTCGCGCGTCTACCTGCAACCACGGCACGACGAGCAGGGCTGGTGCTTCACGCTCACCAACTCGATCACATGGCACGCAGCCGACGTAGCCAGGATCTGGCGCTACCTGAACGGCATCGGGTTCCCGACGTACGTGCACAACGCAAGCGACCTAGCGAACGCACTCCTTGGCGAGGACGACCTGCTCGTCGTCCCCTTCAACGAGGGCATATGGTATCGGGGCACCGAGCATTTCGGAAGGCATGCCGTCACGTGCGTCCACCTCCCGCAGGAGGGCGCGGAGGCCATCCTGGACGACATCGAATGGGTCGACGAGCCTGTGCCTAAACTTATAACGCGAGAAGAGGTGGACGGGCTATGACCTTCTACATCACTGGGGACAAGCACGGCAAACTGAAGCCCGTGAAGCGTTTCGCAAAAGACAACGGGCTCACCACCGCAGACACCATGGTCGTCCTTGGGGATGCCGGCTTCAACTACTTCGATGACGAGCGCGACGGATGGACGAAGGGAACCGTCGCGGGAATCGAGCCGACCGTCTTCTGCATCCACGGCAACCACGAGATGCGCCCCCAGTCGCTGCCGCGGCTTTACCGCGAAGCGAAATGGAACGGCGGGACGGTGTTCGTCGAGGACGCCTACCCCAACATCCTCTTCGCGAAAGACGGCGAGGTCTACGACCTCGACGGCGTCAAGGTCATCGCGATCGGCGGGGCGTACAGCGTCGACAAATGGTACCGCCTCGAGCGTGGCGCGAAGTGGTTCCCAGACGAACAGCCCGACGACGAGGTGAAGGCCAGCGTCGAAGCGAAGCTGGGCGAGCTCGATTGGAGAATCGACGTCGTGCTCTCTCACACATGCCCGTTCGGCTACGAGCCAACCGAGGCATTCCTCACAGGCATCGACCAAAGCATGGTAGACACGTCGACCGAAGTCTGGCTCGACGGGATTGAACGTCGTCTCGACTACAAGAAATGGTACTGCGGCCATTGGCACATCGAGAAGAGCATCGACCGGATGCGCTTCATGTATAACGAGTTCGAGCCATTGGGATTGGCATAGCAAAAGCATATTCCGTACCGAAATCGGGGACTCGAAATCACAAATACTGACCGCTATTTGTGATTTCGAGTCCAATGGACCCGTTCAATATGTCAGAAATACTATGCACTTTTTCTAGAAACAACCAAACATTGGGAACGGGCGAGGACGCGAGCAACGAGAGCATCGCCAACAACGAAAATGCTGATTAGCAGATTCGTTGTTGGCGTATTGGGAAAAACGCTTCGAATCTGTGCAATGAAGATGTGGATTTGAATCTTCGTTGTAATGCGCCTATTCTCTCCTGATTCTTTCTCGCGGTATCGCCGGTACATCGCAGCCCCGACACCCTTTTTATTTGTCGGGGCGCATGGGGCCTCAGATACACGGCTGGACCATGTGATATACACGTCGATGTCCGTCTTGTTTTTCGACACATGGATTATAAAAAACGGCCGTATGTCGTAACTGCCGAAAAATGCCGATATACCAGGTCATAAATTACGAAAACCTGTTACAGATTACTTGTGGCATTACGACCTTCGGGTTGGTAGCCCGAAGGTCGTCGACTGAAAAAGCTCAGGTTTAATTCTTGCCTAATAAAGCCCCGAGGATTCTCTTCGCAGCTCCTCGAGAGAGCTTCGCCTGCTTCATCTGGTTGTAGTAGTTCGCAATGCAGCCATAGCAACACGTCTCGTCTCCGCAACCACAATGCCCGTCGACAACCCGATAGGCTTCTTCGATGAGCTCTTCGACCCTATCACTAAGTTGATTGGCGTGCCCGGCGCCACCGGGAACATCGTCGTAGATCATGACCGAAGTGCTATGCATTTCGTTTTCGTATAGGGTTCCGCCTAGCTCGGTTTCCGGAATCTCTAGAATCGACGCAGCGGCGGTGAACAGCGCCCACATTACGGCTTCCCAATCTTCCTTTTCCGCATAGGGAGCTGAGTCAATTTCGATTATCAATTCGAGCACGTCGCTGACAAAGGAAGCGCCGAGAGCGTTGTAGCTGGATATGTGCGGGGTGCGACCGCTCCTCTCACACCAGTAGGCGTGCTTGATTGCTTCGCCACCGACTGCCGCGCCGTTGCAATAGTCGCAAACCTGAAAACCCATCTTCGGTGCGTTCAGGACGCAGAGCTGACCGTTGCCAGCATAGCGTTTGTACACCCTGCCCCCATCGAGTTGGATTGGCACCAACACCGCCTCGTGTGGCCAGTGCTGGCTGAAATATACATTCGAATAGCCTTTTGCCCTCGGCTTGTGCAGGCCAACACCCTTATCGATTGACTCGCCGACAAAGCCGTAAGAGGGAATCAACATGCGCCTTTCAAGCTTGAATTCCGTATGGCATACAGGGCATTCGCCGAAATCGTTGTAGTTCTCGATAGGCCAGACAAAAGCGCCGCATTCGGGGCACTTTCCGTAACGGCGAATTCTCAACTCCTGCCCCCTGGGCTTCTTTATTCCGACGGATTTCCAGAGCGTTTTGCCTGCAACGACTTCAGATCCTGGCGCGTATTCTCTGATAGCCTGGCGCATACCGCGGGACAGGGATAGCCTGTTTTCCTCAACCGACTGCTCGATGGCGGGAAGGTGCAGCTCCACCAGGTCTGTTGGGAAGCCATACTTGGGGAGGATGCCGTTCTCGGCCAGTATCGAGATGGTCTTCTCGCGCTTGAGAGCACCCAGCGAGCGCATCAAGTTGGATGCGCGGTACTCATCCTCCTCTTTGACGGCTTCGATGCCCTCCTGAACTCGCGCGAAGTCCGCATGTTTGAGGATGTGAGTCAGCGGCAACCTCCCACCTTCCACGCCCTCGTCTTCGTTTGGCTTTGCGACGAGCTTGGAGACCCAGGACCACGATTCGACACCGATCTCCTCGGCAACAGGAAGATCCTGGGGTATTATCCCTGCCAGCTGCCTCGATATGCTTGCTGGTTGCTCTGCAAGGAAATCTCGCAGTTCCCGAAGGCCATTCGGTTCTTCAACGGAAAGATCCATGAAGTCGTTGTAATCGTGGGAATAATCCTTGCCCCTTTCGCTCGCATCGCGGAAAAACTCTGACATGGCTACGGCGAAGACATGTCGGATGGCGATTGCGCTGTTGTCCAGATAGCACACGGGCACGCGGGTGTCGCCGGCGATTATCTTCGCAGGGTCATCGAAGTGGGCGATGTCATGTGGCCTTAACCTTGCGAACGTTATTGCGTATCCGGGCTTGCCCGCGCGTCGGCCCACTCGCCCCGCGCGTTGGGTGTAATTCGCAGTCGAAGGCGGGACGTTTCTCATGAAGATTGCCCTCAAGTCGCCGACGTCGACACCGAGCTCGAAGGTGGTGGTGCAGCTTAGAACGTTTACATCTCCCTTGATGAAAGCGCTCTGGATCTCGCGTGCCTTCTTCGAAGAAAGCTGCGCTGTATGCTCCTCGATATCAAGCGGAAGGGCCTCCTCTTGATAAACCACCTTGTAATAGCGATCTTTATCTTTGGCCTCTGCGAAAGTCATGCGCTGCATATGGCCCGTGCACTTTGAAGTGGTGCAAACGCCGTTGGTGTCAAGGTGGGTCTCGCATCCGCAAGAATCGCACCTGTACACCACATCGTCGTCTCTGTGCGGGTAGAGAGTCCAGATGTCTTTATTGAGCCGGAATCTCTCTTTCGATCCGATGAGGTAATCTTCGCCCTTGAAGTAACCTTTCAGGTATTGGACGAGGAACATGTAAAGCGACTGCAAGAGCTTCAAGGAGTCATCACGCGTGATCTCGACACCGTGGATTGCAGCCGCATACTTGCGGATGAAGGCACTCCTCTTGTTCTCGACCGTGCTCGAGGGAGTGCCTGCGAATTGGACAACGTCTTTCGGCTTAGATGCGCTTTCTCCGCCCAGTATGACGAGGTTGCCGCGCTTTTCGCGGTTGTTTCGCATGGGCGGCACGCCTTCCGGCACCTCGATCACATTGCGTTCGCGCAAAAGCTCGAGACACACCTTGGCAAACACGATGTAATCTTCCTCGGTGAGCCATGCCAGGTTGCCTGTATTGATCTGCCCGACGCATTTGGAGACCAATCCGCCGACTCTAGGATCGTCGAACCCCTCGTTGAATGCCGTGGGCTCGATGCGGATGACCCCCAGGCCCTCCAAGCTGTTCCGAGAGTCCTCGGCCGCCAATTCGTCGAGGATCCAGGCTGTCGCCTGGTCCTTCTTGTCTGCACCGAGAAGTCCTGGATAGCGCTTGTTGGCAGTGCTTGCAATCCAGTTGATGACAGCCGTCGGGCTGCAGCCTTCCCATGCTTCGCTTTTGGCTTCAACCGCCTCGCGAATCAGCTGGCGGCGGGTGACACTGCCGTAAGTGCGGTCCATCGCAGGCGCGAAGAACGCGGCGTCTTGCCGTTTGTCAGAGAAGCAGATGATGTTTCCGGCACGACGCTCCTCGTACATACCGGCAAACCAATCGTCCTCGTCGGGCTCTCATGGGCTGGATAGCAATTCGGGACTGGTATCCGCAATGGCGGCATCGGGCTTCGCTCTCGTCGGCCTGCTTGTCCTCCACCTCGTTCAGGGCGACGGGGATACACCGTGCTTCCTCGTGGGCAAAGCGGTGCAATCCGCCTTCCGCTTCATGGTGCAGCGATCCGCATACGGGGCAGAGCCACTGCACTTTTTCGTCCGGATCCTTCTCCGAGCAGTCGGCCAGGATGCGGTAGTAGGTTCTCGGGACGAACTCGTCGTCTGCGTCGATACCCTCGTGCCTGGGGTTGAGCCAGGCCGTCGGCGCCTCTTTGGCCGATCCCTCGTTGCCGAGGATGTAGGCTTGGCCGCAGTGGCGGCAGACCGAGACTTCGTATACTGGCGTGTCGTGGTCGTCGTCGTAGGCATCGCCTATGGTCTTGTGCGGCGTGAGCCTGCGTGTGTGAAGGTTCAGGAAGATCCCCTCTGGCGCCCTGAGGAAAGAGTGGTAGCGGCTCGACAGGATTGGCACGTCTTTGGACCTCTGGGCGGAAGAAAGCACTTCGACCATGGCGGTGAGGATGGAGACGCCATCGGTGTCGCCACGCAGCCCGTCGATGCCGATCTCCTCTATCCGTGAGATATCGGTCAAGTCCAGTAGGTTGACGCAACGTCCTACTAGTTTCATCGCCGAGCTTTCTCCCAGCAGTATCCTGCCAAGTCCCATCAGAGCGGTTTCCCCGCTCATTCTCGATAGCACGCTTTCGGGAACGTCTGCTTGTTGGAGGATTGCGTGGAGGCGTTCGGCCGAAGGTTCCTCCGACTGCGCCAACTCCGCGCGCAGCTCAATCCAGGTTTCCAAGGGAAGTGCACCCCATGGCGATGGGTCCAAAGCGTCTTGTGGTTGGTCCTTGATGCTTGTGACCACATCGAGGTCGTCTCCATCGCAGATGAAGGGCTCGCCGAAAAGGTCTCGGGCGAACCGCGCGACTTTCGGCCTGTCTTCCTCAGAACCGATGGTTGCGGACGTTGCATAGCAGTGCAGCGTCGGGTAGGTACCCGTTTCAGTTTCGATGCGGGCCTTGAGGCGCCTGAGCAGGTAGGCTATCTCCGTGCCGAGAGCGCCCGAATAAACATGCGCTTCGTCGATGGCGATGTGGCGCCAATTCGCTCCGAAGACGCCGCTGAACAAGGGGGCATCTTCTGGCCTCAAGAGCAAGTACTCGAGCATTGAGTAGTTCGTGAGCAGGATGTTTGGGGGGTTCTTACGGATTTCCTCGCGTGAGATGATTTCATTTGACAGCTTTACCTGCCCTGGGTTCTCGTCGTTCCATTTGGTGCGGGCTTTCGCTTCAGTCTCCTCCGTGTCGCCAGTATAGCGGCCGAAGGTTATATCTGTGCCAGCGAGCAGGTCGCGTAGACGCTTGAGCTGATCGTTCGCCAGCGCGTTCATTGGATACAGGATCATAGCGCGGACGCCTCCGGAAGCGCCTTTCTGCTCAAACTCCGAGAGGATGTCGTTGAGGATTGGCAGCAGGAAGCATTCCGTCTTGCCCGATCCGGTTCCGGTGACCACAGCATAGTTCCGTCCTGAGGCTGCTTTCCGAATGGCCCTCACTTGATGGACGTACAAAGCGCGTTCGGGATCGAATTTCCGGAGATCCCCGCCGCCGAGATTCAGCATGCTTTCACACAGCACGCCCTCACTCACCAAGTCGGCTACGGATTTGTCCTTACGGTATGGTGGCGCTGCTTCTAAGAACGGGCCCTTTGCAAGATAGCCGGGCTCGGAGAGAATCCGCTCGAGCTGGCTTTGCAGGTCGGCGTCGGCGAAGTGGATGGTCGTTGCGATATACTCGCGATAGGAATCCTCCACTTTGCGAGCGGTTGCTATGGGGTTGAACTCTTTTGCCTCGATCATTCTCATCACCTGCTAAACGGGAAACTGGTCGCGTACTCGTACTCGGGATCGCCCATCCAATCCGTCGGGGCGATTGTGATAGTTAGCTTCTTCCGAGTGTCCAGCAGACGGACTACGGATTGGGGAATCTCTGCCTCTGCCGCGCCTTCGGAAATGTCGACGCTGCCGACCACGTTACCCCCGATGGTCCTCTTGAAGTCGAGGTGGATGTCGTGCAGCGTGGGGGCGTCAAATGACAAGACATGGGTTCCATTCGGCTTAGCAAGTACCTTCCACGAGGAGAAGCCGAACCCCTCCTTGCAGGGCAGAATGTCGACGTCGGTCCATGCGGGTCTCAGGAATCCTGCGGACAGGTCATCTCCGTAGCAGACCGACAGTCGTAGTGCCCTTTCTTCCGGCGGGCTGCCTTCGGCTTGGACGAAGTCGTCGATGTGGTCGAACACGTTGAAAGAGTGCGTGCCTGGGTGTTGGAGCTCTTTGAAGAACATGGGGAGGAAGCCCATGAGGGACACTGCCGCCCTGTTGTACCTCCAGCCGAAGGCGGTGATTTTGACATTGCCGTTGGCGGGGCCCAGCTCGAGTGCATCCGCAAGGCATACGGGCCTTCTTCTCGACAGTTCGACAAGCCGTTCGGGCAGCTTGACGTCGATTGCCGCCAATGCCAGCTTGGCGTTCGTCACCTTTCCGCTTTCGACGGATGCTATCCTGACGTTTAGGAACTCGTCCCTGAGAAGTGTCCTCACATCGTAACGGCCCCAGGCAGACACGTTGCGCTCCTCCCCTCGGGAGTTCTTCACCTCGAGAGCCAACCTTGCCTGGAATTGGTAGTCGGCAACGGCCGTTCCGAACTCGAACCCGATCGCCGTCAGCTTGAAATCCTGTATGGGAACGACGGCGAAGCGGTAGCGGAACACCACTTTGCCGCCAGCGGAACGCTGCCTTGCTTCAAGTTCGCAAAGCTCGATATGCCAATCGAAAAGGGATGATTCCGAAGGCACGAGGGCCACGCGCGCGGAGCCCATGTCGCCGTGGTCGTCCTCCCAAAGCACATGACGGGGTATCGAAATCCTTTTGCCGTCGCAGAAGCAGAGGACATCCAGATCGTTCAGCGCGGCCAGACCGTCAACGGCTTCGATGCTCACGGAGGGCAATCCTCCGTTGGTGCCAAGCCCGCACGGGGCGAAGCCGTAGAGATCTAGGCCGTCGGCTGTTTCGCCTATGATGCGTCGCTTGTCGATTTTTGCCACGTAGCGTTCCTGCCATACGGCGATTTCCTCCCGCGTGGAGAGATTGACGATCGAGCCGAAGGCGCCAGGCTCCACGTCGTAGAGGAGGATCTGTGCGTCGCCCCACGACTCCGAGGTATCGTATTCGGAGATTGCGGTCATCCCTTGGCCGGGTTCGATGCCGAAGCCGTTTTTGACAATGTAGGCGACTCGGCGAAGTCTGGTTATTCTCTCGTTCTTTCCCCTCAAACGGTACAATCCGCTCGACTCGCGTATGAACTCGAAACACTCGGGTTTGCTGCGAGTGAACGTCTGCTCTAAGGAGCCCCTGTCCTCCCACTCGCCGTTTTCGCCCATTTCCATGAGCTTGATTTCGACGTTATACCGGGCTTGCGGCTTGACGGTGATTTCTACGGAGTCGAGGATGCATTTCCCAACGCTGACATCGAACTGCTTACTCAGCATGAGCGTGCCGTCCACATAATAGTCAATGCGGTTCTTGACGAAGTGCATGGGGAATTGCTGCTTGCCCCAGCGAAGAGATACGAGCCCTTGGCTCAAGTCTAGTTGGAGTTTCGCTTCAGGAAGATAGACTATCCGGGAGCTTTCTCCTCGACGTTTCAATCCCTTTCGAACATGTGGGTCTTTACGCGTATTCGCTTGCTTCTCCCTGTTGTCGCGCAGCGCCTGCATGGCGACATCGGGTAGGCCGTAGCTCGTAAGCATCGTGAACCCAGATGCGGGCTTCTTGGCGCTCTCGACCTGCGCGGCAACGCGAAGCGACGCCTCGAAAAGGGGGGCTATGGTGAAATCGGGCGCTTTTTCCAAAATGTTTAGAACGGACTTCTTTGGTGCAAACCTGCTCTCGGGGTTTTTGATTTCCTTCAGTACGGCATGGCCGTCCATCTCTCCGCCGAAACCGAAATTCCCCTTGGAAATCTCCTTTGCAAGGGGAAGGAGCGATTTCGCCCATAGGCTCTCCCATGAGTCGGCAGACAAGCCGCCATGCAACAATGCCGTGTAGAAGTAGTAGTTGGTCTCTTCGTCCGCGGCGTATAGGGGCATCCGACGTCGTTCGAGTTGTTGCGCAAAAACGCGCTTGAGGTCCCCTTGTACATTGCCGTTGGTAATCCCCGCCCTCCCGAACAGGTTCCCCCACAGGTTCTCGCCGTCGTACTCTTTGCGTGCTCGATCGGCGATGTATATGAGAAAAACGTTGCGGAGAAATCGGTCGATTAGGGAGAGGGCGTTTCGTGGATGGTTGCCGTAGTGCTCGAAAAGCGCCCGAAATGCTTCGTCGATTTCGTCGAGTTCAGTTGCGAACTCGTCGAATGCCTGATAGACCATCACATCGTCGTACTGGTCTGCGAGGCTGTCGAGCTCTACCGTCGCTCTTCTCTCGAACTCTTGCAAGCTTTCGGAGAACGGCAAGCTTGGAAGCGAAATGGGGCCATCGTAGCTAGTGGGCTTTTGAATTGTCGTCCGAGCGACCGTGGTTGCGGGCTTCTTTGTTGGAGCTTGCTTGATGGCGCTTCGAGCTGCTCTTGTGTTCGCTGCGCTATCTGCTTTTGCCTCAGTTTTTGCTTCTGCTTTTCCCATCACGGTTTGAGCGAACTCTTCTGGGTTTTTTTCGTATCGCTTTTTGAGTTTCAATATCGCGTCTGCGTCGTCCCATTCAAAAGCCTTATCGATATCTGAATCAGGAAGGGAAAGGAGATCGATGATGCTTTTGAAGCCCGCTCGCAGGATTTTCCTTCGCAAGCGAACATCCCCAAGATTCAGTTCGGAGATTGGCACAGATTCCAATGTTTGACGTCCGGTTATCTGCGGTGTATTGTCTCGTTCGCTTCTCATGCAACGCTCTGCTTTCTTTGCCCCGCCACGTTGACCTTCGCTCTATCGAGCATCAATCCAAGTTCTACGCTTCTTCATTACCAAACCCTTTAACCCTTGTGTGTCCCGCTTCTATCCCTTGGAATGGCCATTCTTCTCATCGTTCCGCTTGCGAACGTACTTGTATAGCGTTGGTTTTGATACGCCAACCGCTTCGCATACATCCGACACGCTCATTTCTTTACTGTCGTAAAGCGCTAACATCTGCTTAATCTTTTTCTTTTCTAGCGCTTTGCGACCACCCCGCTTTCCACGAGCTCTCGCTGCTTCAAGTCCAGCTTTCGTTCTTTCAACGATGATGTCGTGTTCGAGCTCTGATATCGCAGACATAACATGGAAGAAGAACCGTCCCATGGCAGTTGAGGTGTCAATTTGATCTGTAAGCGACACAAATTCGACGCCTTGTTCCTGGAACCGCTTTACAAGCGATTCCAGGTCCTGAACTGATCTGCTAATGCGGTCGAGCTTGTATACGATTATTACGTCGCCCTCGCGAAGTGCATCCAGCATCTTTGAGAGCTCTTCACGTTCTGTGTTTTTGCCAGAAGCGTGTTCTTGATATATGCGCTCGCAGCCTGCCTTGTTAAGTGCATCCAACTGCATGTTGAGACTTTGATCGTCGGTCGAGACTCGTGCATATCCGATTTTCAAGAGAAGAGCCTCCTTGATAGTTAATTATACGGATGTATATTTTACTTTGAATAGTTTACCGTTATCTTTACCGTTTTTGCAATGCGACGACAGGGTTTTGGCGGCTTAGACATTAGTTAATTATACGATCGTTTTATGAACCGCGTCGAACCAGCACGACAACGTCAATCCAGCCTACGGATAGGCAACTTAATATGAGGGATCATCCGCCTTATTGGCGAAGAGTCACACCTTTGCCTCGATGTATACTTAAGCAAGATTATTGTGAGTGTGGCCAATTAAGAGGATGCTATGGGATACACGGGAACAACGATTAAAAACGTTCTAAACATGATTGACTCCGGAGATATGATTCTTCCCGCTCTCCAAAGGAACTACGTTTGGAAAGAGGAACAGATATGCTTCCTATTCGATAGCTTGATGAAAGGTTATCCGATAGGAACATTTCTATTCTGGCGAGTAGAAGCTGACGAGCTCTCGGAGTATGTGTTTAACGAATTCGTCACCGATGTCGATTTGATTGAGAACGCATTGAGGGGCGACTGGTATCTTTCGGACGACAACGCCGAAAGCGAAACAAAGCCCGTGCATCCAAAGCAGCAAGCATATGCGGTCCTCGACGGTCAACAGCGCATCACGTCACTACGAGTAGGGTTGCGCGGTTCTTATCGTAGTAAAGTCTCGGCTGACAGAAAAATTGACGGAGACTATCCAAAACGATATCTATACCTGAATCTACTCCATCCGATTTCGAATACAGCAGAAGATAGCTTCGACTTTCAGTTCTTAAGCAAAAGCGAGTCCGAAATACGTGATTTTGATCATTACTGGTTTAAGGTCTCAGACATCATCGATTTGGGCTTATCAAAGAACGAATTATCAAAATACGTCCGAGAGCTCAAAATCCATACAGATGCGGACCCCGTATTCGACGCTATAGATTTGCTCAATAAGCTTTATTCCGTTGTTTGGGAGGAGCAAACGCTTAGCTACTATGAAGCGGTCAACAAGGAGCTATCTGAGGTTGTTGAAATCTTTGAACGCATTAACAACAACGGAAAACCCCTAAGCGGCACAGATCTTATTCTGTCAATCACATCGGCAAGTAACAGAGAAGATATGCAGCGACGGGTGTTCGAAGCCATCAAGCGAATCGAGAACGCCACCGACGACACTACGGGCTTTGTCCCCGATCGTGAATTCATACTAATTGCAAGCTTGATGGCCATCGAAACCACTACAAGCCTATCAACATCGAACAAAGACAATCTGCGGCCAGAGATTATTGAACAGATTGATAAAAACTGGTCATATGTAATTGACGCAATCGAAACCGCAGCGGTGTACATCGAAAAACTTGGATTCAAGGGAAATAAGATTGGCAAATCCTTCCTCCAGCCTATTGTTTACTACTTCTTCAAAATAAGGGGAAACAAGCAGGAAGCCATTGACGCTGATAAGTACTACCAAGATAAAAAGCCCGATGCTCAATGCGATAGAGCTAATATCATGCAGTGGATACTTCGGGCTCAGATTAAACAGATATTCGCTTACGGTATTCCATCAACGTTGCTATCCATTCGAAATGTCATGAACAAATCGATGGTCGGACCAGTTAAGAATCAGTTCCCCCTAGGAGCCCTGATACAAGCGAGCTCTGGGGAGAAATCTTTGATAATCAGCAAGGACGATATCGACGAGATTGTCGGCTGGAAATACGGCAACCCGAAAACCGAACCATTGCTCACTGCCGTGTTGAACCCAGGTTTGTTCTCCGATTTGGTTGTTGACCACATGTGGCCCCAAGCAAAAATGAGCACTGACGCGAAGATTAAGAAGGCATTCAAAGAATGCGAGCTGGATGCTCCCAATGTCGAATTGCTTGAATTCTATAAAAGCCACTACAACCTTATGCCGAATCTTCAAGTAATCCGAAACTATCAGAACCTTCAAAAGAATGACGAGTTTTTCAAAAAATGGGTCGAAGACGCCTATCCTATTGAGGATGAGCGTGATATCTACCTGCAAAGCCAGGGAGTGCCGAAAGACGAAAGCCTTGAGTATGCATCTTTCGAATCTTTCTATGCCAAGCGTGAGGCGCTGCTCATTACGAAGCTAAAAGCATATTTCGACGTGGTCGATGAAGATGGTTCCGAGAACGGAATCGCTCCATCTCTCGTCTAGGAAAGACAGCGAACAATTTCTTTCCCAAGGGCATATGCGAGAAGTGGTGGAATCGCGTCGCCAATTTGTTCGTATTGATCTTGCTCCGGATCGCTATGAAATGCCATATACGGCCCTTGGAACGCATACCAATCTGGAAAGGATTGCAGACGTGCAGCTTCCCGTGGCGTAAGGCCTCGATTTGCCGTCGGATGAATCATTTCGTCGAGACAGTGAGACGTCACAGTGAAGGAAGGCTCGTTCGGTTTAAGACGGCGATTGCGAGCTCCGTAAATCTTACGCGGGAAGAATGCAGAGGCTTCATCGTTGCGACCTTCGGCTAGAAGGCGCTCGTATGCAGTACGCATGCTCTCGCCCTGCTTGATGAGTTTAATGCGCCCGAGCATTTTGTTGGTATGGCCGGGCGCCTTATGAGCAGATAGTGAGTCTTTCCGAAAATCGAGATGCTGGGGCGGCATGGACAGGTCGCCGCGCATCCTTCTCAAGAATTGCCCACGTGTCGTGCCGTTTTCGACAGAATCTATATCAAACGTATACTTGACGCTTTCTTGTCCCATGGCTATCGAAGGGAGATCGCCCAAAGCTTCGTCGACAGTTACATAGTCGTAGTCGCAATCGGGTCCATTGGAATGCCTTGGATAGCTAAACTCAAATTCTGGGTACTTGTTGTTTAATCCGACAAGGAACAACCGCTCTCTGAGTTGCGGTACCCCATAATCGACAGCCTTCAACAGGACAACGTCTTTATCCCTTGCGGCCAGTCTATACGTGGGCAAACCGTTGTGGGGATCACTCTCGAATTCATCGCAGATGGCCTGATACATCGCCCCCGGTTTCCCGCCGAGCTTCTTCGAAAACAGGCCTTTGACGTTCTCGAACATAAACATCTTTGAATCAATACCGCGCGCTATGCGAAGCACGTTTTGATATAGCTGGTTTCTGTCATCCACCTCTTTGCGGTCGCCGGCCATACTGAAGCTTTCGCATGGCGCACCACCTGTCACGACGTCGACTGACTCAA
>CACZIP010000069.1 GCA_902781245.1 uncultured Coriobacteriaceae bacterium
GATATACTTGTATAACCTGCAAATCTAAGGAAAGGTGCAATTGTGGCAAACGGAAACTATCAACCAACGCAGCAAATGCCGGCGCAAGGGCAACATGCGCAGCCGCAGTACCAACAGCAATACCAGCAATATCCTCCGCGTCAGATCAGCTTTGATAAGAAGGCAACTTCAACTGGTCAATGGATGCTCACGCTGTTCCTCGTGTGCATTCCCGTCGTCAACATCATCCTTTTGCTCGTATGGGCGTTTTCTTCGAGCACCGAGCGCTCGAAGAAAAACTGGGCCCGTGCAAATATCATCTGGGCGATTATCGGGATTATCGTCACGGTCGCCCTCATAGCGATCGGCACGGCTATGGGTGTTGATTGGAACCAGGTTATCCAACAGTACTCGCAACGGTACTAGGCTTGTAGGCAAGCTTACTTGTAAAGCTTGACAGGCTCCCATCCGTAATCTTGGTATTGGGTGACTGCAAGGCCGTTCAAGTTGACATAGTCAGACACGGTGATTGTCCTGAGCTCTTTGCGGGCTTCTTCGTCGCTGTACGCTTTCATGAACGCGTTGTAGTGCTCCCCGAAGAGTTGCTTTGCGCTGGGGTCGAAGTCGGCTCCATCGCCAACCATGTCAAACGAGCTGACGGTATAGCCATCGCCGTCCTTGCTCACGTGCATGACTCCGGGGAAATCACCGCCAGACACGCACATGAGGGTATCGCCTTCGATGTTGTAGTTGTCAACCCAGAAATCACCGTAAACGAGCACTTCATCCGGGTTGGTGTAGTCAACATGAACGATGTTCACGATCGGGATGCTGGCATCGGCTTTGTCGAAGTGCTTGCTGACGTCCTCTGCCATGTACTTGTAAACTGCCGCTTCGATGGGATCGGTTCCTGCGTAACCGTATTCCGAACCATCAACTTCAGCTTTCGGCTTTTCAGCATTGTCGGCTGACGTTGATGGGGAAGATGAATTGTCTGAAGACGCTTCGCTGCCGGTGCTGCAAGCACTGAGGCCGAGCGCTATTGAAAGAGCTGCAATCAGGAATACCGCGAGAAACCCCTTTTTCATAGTTCGTTCTCCTTTGCATCGAGAGGCTGCAAGTCTCTGCCGTTCATTCTACACTCGGAGATGGCGCGCCTTTTGTTGGTTAAACTGATATGGTGCGCTATTCATGAATAATAGGTTTATCCTGTTAGTGCGATATGACGTGAAGTGGCACGTTCAATTGCAGAGAGGCATGTGTGGAACGGTTTTTTCGCATAACATTGGCGCATTCGCGAACCGTCGTCGCCTTGTTCCTCATCGTCATGCTCATATGCGCGTGTTTCATTCCCTTCGTGCGCACGAACTACAACATGGTGGATTACCTTCCCGATGATGCGCAATCCACCAAGGCAGTGCAAATCATGTCAGATGAATTCGAATCTGCCATGCCCAATGCGAACGTCATGGTGAAGGATATTTCCATACCCCAGGCGTTGGAGATCAAGCAGGCATTGCTCGATATGGATGGCGTCGAGGATGTCATCTGGCTCGACATTGCAGTGGACCTCACCATGCCGCTTGAGACGCTGGATCGCAATACGGTTGAGACCTACTACCATGTGAATCCAGACGACCCCACAATCGGGACGGCGTTGTATCAAATAACTGTGAAGGCGGGGAACGAAAGCGCCACGATAGCGGGAATACGCGCCCTCATTGATTCGTACGGCGAGGGCAATGCGGTTACCGGCGAAGCTGCAGACACGGCTTCAAGCCAAGATGCTGTGGTTGACCAAGTGCTTGGTGCCGTCGCCATCCTTGGGCCTATCATCATCCTGCTACTGGTGCTATCGACTCTCTCATGGATTGAACCGGTGCTGTTCCTCGCCGCCATCGGCGTTTCGATCGTCATGAACATGGGGACGAACATCGTGTTGGGCGAGGTCTCGTTCATGACTTTCTCCATCAGCCCCATCTTGCAGCTTGCGGTGTCACTCGACTACGCCATATTCTTGCTGCACGCCTTCGCTGCCGAGCGTCTCTTAACAGCAGATGTGCAGGAGGCAATGGTGAAGGCGGCCATGAAGTCGGTTCCCACTATCGCGTCGAGCGCCATCACGACGCTTTTCGGCTTCGCGGCGCTCGCAGTCATGCAGTTCCAAATCGGCGCGGACCTCGGTCTCAACCTCGTGAAAGGCATCATCTTCAGCCTTGTGACCGTTTCGGTGTTCTTGCCTTCCCTCACGCTTTTGCTGTACCGCTTGATCGACAAGACGGCTCACAGGCATTTCATGCCAAGTTTCCGAAACATCGACAATGTGCTCTCCAAGATTCGCATTCCTGCAATGATTTTGGTGTTCATCTTGATCGTGCCTGCGTATCTTGGCCAGTCGCATGTGGTGTTCACGTATTTGAACACGTCTCCTGACCCTGAGCTTCGAACGGGTGCCGATATGGTTGCCATGCGCGAGGAATTCGGAGAGCAAAACGCCATGGTGGTTCTCGTGCCTCGCGGCGACATAGCATCGGAAGCCGCCCTTTCAGCCGATTTGGCAGACCTCGATTGCGTGAAGAGCGTGCTTTCGTATGCAACTGCTGTTGGAGCCGTGATTCCCCAGGATGTTGCGGGCGATGAAGCGCTCAAGCAATTCTATTCGCCGAACTATGCCCGCATCGTGGCGTATCTGAACACGGACATCGAAAGCGATGAGGCGTTTGCAGCCGTGCAAACGGTGCAAGATGTGGCAGCTGAATATTACGATACGTATTACACTGCAGGTCAAAGTGCAAATTTGTACGACATGAAGAACATCGTGGCCGTCGACAATGTCCGTGTCACGGTGGTGGCCATCATCGCAATCGCCTTGGTCCTTGTGGTAACGTTCCGGTCTCTAGCATTGCCCGTTGCGCTCATGCTCGCCATCGAGTCGGGCATTTGGATCAACTTGGGCATTCCGTATTACACAGGTGTATCGATGAATTTCATCGGCTACTTGGTCATCAATACCGTCCAGCTGGGTGCCACCATCGACTACGGCATCCTCCTGACATCTCATTACCTTGATCATCGGCGAACCGAGCTTCCACGTGAAGCGGTGCGCCATGCGCTGGGGGAGACGTTCCTCTCGTTGCTCGTATCAGCCGGCATTCTCTCTTCGGCGGGTTTTGCGCTCTCGGTCACCACGTCGATGTCTGCTGTGAGCAGTTTGGGATTCCTGCTGGGTCGAGGCGCGTTGATATCCCTGGTTATGGTTACGTGTTTCCTGCCAGCACTGTTAGTATATGGTGATGGAATAATCCGAAGGACTACGTTCAAGGCGAAGTTCTACACGGAATCAGGTGGTTCAGGTGCGGCATGACAAGACATCCGACTTGTTCGGGTTTAAGGTGCGCAATGCGATTGCAATAGCGGTTCTTGCGCTGTTGTTCGCGTTGTTCTTTAGCGCAATTGCTTATGCTGCTCCGGAAAGCCAGACATCCACCGGCAGTCAAGGTGCGCAGGGGAGTCCCAACGTCACGAAATCCGAAGCGGTTTACGGCATGCTTAACTCCGATGGTTCCGTCCGAAACACGTATGTGGTGAACCGGTTCGTATCCAACGCACCGTGTCGCTGGAACGATTACGGCGCTTATACGCTCGTGTCCAACCTGAGCACTGCGCAACCGCTGATTTGCGAAAACGAGAAGGTCGCCTTCGACATGGGAGAAGACCCCTTCTTCTACCAGGGCACGTTGAAGGATGCCCAGCTTCCATGGATTGTGAACCTTGCGTACACTTTGGATGGGAAGGCGGTTTCGCCAAAAGATTTGGCGGGCGTCTCGGGAAAGCTGAACATCGCGCTGAAAACGAATGCGAACCCAAAGGTCAATCGCGCATTTTACGAATCGTTCGTCTTGCAAGTCACCTTCACGTTGGATGGCGGGAATTGCACCGACATTCAAGCTGAAGGCGCAACGATAGCCGCTTCGGGCGAAGACCATATGATTGCATTCACCGTTCTACCGGGCCATGATGGTTCCTTCAACCTGTCTGCTCAGGTGAAGGATTTCGAGATGCCGTCGGTCCAGATTGCGGCATTGCCTTACTCGAGTGTGATCGAGATGCCCGACACTAGCGAGATGGAAGGTGGACTCGAGAGCCTCTCAAGTGCGATATCTCAGCTCAACCAAGGTACGGCTGAGCTGGCAAACGGTGCAGCGCAGCTTTCTACGGGCGCTGACAGTCTTGCTGGTGGGGCGAAGCAATTCGGTAATGGATTGTCGACGCTGGCGTCGTCTTCGACGCAGATCGTGAGTGCATCGTCGCAAATCAAAGACGTCTTGGCGCAGATTGCCAGCGCTCTCAAAGACGTTGACGTGTCCAAAATCGACGAAATGAAAGAATACGCGCCTGTTTTGCGGAGCCTTGCAGAGGAGTTGCAGGCGCTGAAGATCACGTTGCGAGCGGTCGACGAAGATTACATGCGCACAGCCACGATGCTGAACAATCTGGCTATAGTCGTCTACAACAATCCTTTGTCCGATGCGGAAATAGCCTCATTGCGGGCGGAAGTGGCTGACGATCCTGAAGCAGCAGCATCGTTGGAGAAGCTTCTGACAACGTATTTTGCACTTCGATCGGCGCTAGACGAGTACTTCGCAAGCGGCGGGGACCCAGCGACTATCGCGGCTCAGCTGGAAGTGTTCCTTGCTGATGGCGGTGAGTTCGACCAGGCCGTCAACGCCATGCTCACTGCGGCGGATTTCCTTGAAAATGGAGGCATCGACCAGCTCGAGCAGCTCGTGACGGGCCTTTCGGATCTGTCTAATGGGTACAACCAGTTCCATGAGGGGCTTGTTGCGTACACGCAGGGAGTGAAGGCGCTCAACGACAATTACGGCGCCCTTTCTTCTGGCATGTCACAGTTTGCCGATGGCACGACGGAATTTGCAAGTGGGGCCAACCAGCTGTCCAGTGGAGTATCGCAGCTGAATGCATCGACCAGCAATTTGCCCGCGCAAATGCGCGAACGAATGGGCGAGATGATGGCCGATTACGATTTCCCCGAGTTCAAACCTGTGTCATTTGTCGATGAGCGCAACAAGAACGTGACTGCTGTGCAATTCGTGTTGCTGACCGATGCCATTGAGAAACCTGCCGATGAGGTATCCGAGAAAGAGCCAGAACCTGAACCCACCATGTGGGACCGGTTCTTAGCTTTGTTCGGTCTATAGTTGCTTCAGTTGTTAGCGCCAATCGATGATGCCGAACTTCTCCTCGAGTAGCTGATCGAGCTCGTCACTGCTGATATCGCGCGAGGTTTTCTCAGTACCGACAATTACGGAATAGGTATCATTGCGCAAATTGAGGGCACCGTTATCGGTGTTGAGGTACAACATGCGGTTCAACTTGAACACCGACTCGGGGAAGTTCGCCTGATAGAACGAAAGCGGAATGAAATCCTCTTCGCCAACGTTCAGCATGCAGATGCGCAGTGCCGGCTTGTCTTCCCCAGATGGACTGCGGTAATACATTTCCCACCAGCTATGGGCGACACGGCGCATTGTGAACACCTGCCCTTGCTCTGTACGGCATGAGCCATCCTCGAAAAGCGGAGCAAATCTGGGCTGCGGACCGCCGAATCCAACGTCAGCAAGGTATTGCTTGCCATCGATAGTGACGATGTTAGCGCGGTGGCTGATAAGGGGATGGGGAATTGGCCGAAGCAGAACGCGCGCCATGCAAGGACGAGCGTCAAATCCCAGCGCTTTCAGCAATGCTCCGAACAGCGCATTCAATTCGAAGCAGTAGCCGCCGCGTTTGCGCACGACGATTTTGTCGTACAGATCAGCGATGGCAAGTGACGGTGTGAGGTTCTTCTCGCAAATGTCGAGGTTGTCGAATGGCACGAAACGTTGATGCGCATCGATAATCTCGTCGAGGAACGAAACGGTAGGCTCTTTCACCTCGGCGATTCCGATACGTGCTAGGTAGGCGTTGACATCAGGAATTGGTGCATACAGCTCTTCACTCATAGGTTCCCTCGTTTGGTTTCAGTTGGATGATGGTGCGGTTTCGTACGCACGACAATCATGTTCCTAGTCGGCCCAATAGTCAATCGGCTTGTAGTTCTTGACGAGCTCGAGCCGCAACGCCTCGATGGTCGAGCAATTTGCGATGACCGTCACAGGCTCGTCCATTTCGGCAATTTCGTTAACAAGTGCAGCGTAGTTCGTTTGAACACGCATGTTTTGCTCGTCGACTCCAGCAATCAGCAGCCGCGCTGCCATGTCGTCGTAGCAGGGTCCGCCGACGATGACCTTGGTTTGGGGCGTGACAAGCTTCTCCCATTGCACGCCGATGATCCAATCGGTGCTCAAACCGTCCATGACCTCCTTGCCGAGCATGCAGACGAGGTTTTGGGGTGGGTTCTCCTCGGAGACGAGCATGTTGATGAGCTGGTTGCAGCCAGCGGTGTTCTTCATGAGCAGGAGCCTTGTTTCGGTTCCGTTGACGTCGAAGATCTCGAAGCGGTGCGCAGCATGCGTGAAATGGCCGAGTGCCTCGACAACTCGTTCTTCTGGTACGCCGAGCGTCACGAGACCAGCGAAAGCGGCTACGGCGTTGTAGATATCGTAGCCTGCGCGAACGTTGACGGGTACTTCAATCTCGTCGCCGTGCACGCGCATCGCAAGTGTGCAGCTCTTTTCCTGTTTGTCTTTTACTCCAGTGACGGCGATGTCGAGCGCGTGGTGATCATATCCGCATTTCGGGCATGCGAAATCGCCCAGATGCGCGAAGGTGCGGTGTTGGAATTCGAGCGGCTCACCGCATTTGACGCATTCAACGACATCATCGAAATCGGCTACGCCCTCGTCGTACGGATCGCATTCCATGCCGAACCACACGACCTTGTTGGGAACCGCATCGGCAATCGATGCGGTCACCTGACAGTCAGCGTCAAGTACGAGCACGGTGTCGGGCGATGATTTGATGGCTTCGATGATGTAGTCGCGCGCGGTGGTCCAAGTGGGGTAGCGGTCAACTTGGTCGCGGTAGAGGTTTGTGACGACGAGCACTTGAGGGAGGGTCGCCGGAAGGATGATCTTCGTTGCGCCCTCATCGCTTTCGATGACGGCCCAATCGCTCTTGCGTTTTCCGTCGATCGTGCTGTCGAGGCACAGCGTCGTCGCGATACCCTGTTCGAGGTTCGTGCTCGATGGATCGTAAGCGGCGCTTCCGTACGTGTCGATGATCGCCTGCTGGATCATGTGCGTCGTGGTCGTCTTGCCGTTCGTACCCGTTATGACGATGGTCTTATGTCCCTCGCTGAGCTCGCGGATGATATGGCGATCGATGGCAAACGCCAGCTTTCCGGGCATGGCACGCGCCGTGCGCCCCATGGCCCGCATGACCTTGTATGTTGCTTTGCAGACGGCTATTGCGGCGGTTCTTCTGACGGGCATGGCGTTCCCCTCTAAAGCGTTTCGTGTGATAGGAGCATTATCCATCATGCGTGTGTTGATAATGTAAACTGGCCGGGCACTGTGGCCCGGCCAGCAAAGGCACTCAAAAGGGACAGTCCCTTTACGCGTATTACTAGTAGTTGCCTGCGAAGCCTGCGAACTCGGCAGGAGGTTCGTAGCCGGGGAAGTACGACGCGAAGTCGAGCTTCAGATAATCGCACAGGTCGAGGAGCTCGACCATGGTGCCATCGTTGACGGGGATGCCGTTCTCGCGGCGGTCTTTCTCGGCAAAGACCTCTTTCTCGCCATGGGTGTAAATGCGATCGGCACCTTCGGCAAGATCGTTCTCGCGAAGAGCAGTGAGGTATTCGCTGAAATGTTGCTTGATGGCTTCAGCATCACCGAAGGCTGCTGGGTTGATGGCGGCGAAGCCGTGGCAGATGCCCGTCTTGTCGGGGAACGTGCAGCATTCGTTGCTCGTAACGCCCATCGATAGAATCGAGCTGAACAGCTCGGCGATCATGCCATAGCCATAACCCTTGTGGCTTCCCGAGGTTTCACTCGATCCGCCGAGCGGCATGATGCCGCCACCGTTTTTGCCGACGATGTTTGCCAGCACGCGTGGGGCTTCATTGCACGGCGTGCCGTTCTCGTCGAGCGCCCAACCATCGGGAAGGGGCTTGCCCATCTTGTTATACATCTCGAGCTTGCCGCGCGTGACGACGGTGGTCGATGCATCGAACAAGAAGGGGTAGGGGTCGGCCGGTACGGAAACGGCGATCGGGTTCGAGCCGATCATGGCTTTGCGGCTGAACGTCGGAACCATGATCGCTTCGGAGTTCGTGCACGAGAAGCCGATGAGCCCTCGTTTAGATGCCATCTCGGAATAGTATCCCGCGATGCCGTAATGGTTCGACTCGCGGACGCTCACGATGCCAACGCCAGTTGTTTCGGCTTTTTCGATTGCCTTCTCCATGGCGTAGATACCGATGAGCTGCCCCATGCCCGAATGTCCATCGATTACGGCGCTGACGGGAGTTTCGAAAACGACTTCGGGTTTGGCATCGAGGTGGATTTGCCCCTTCTCGATTCCCTTGTGGTAGCGCACCATGCGCTGCATGCCGTGGCTCTCGATTCCGAACAAGTCGGCGGTGAGCAACACATCGCTGATCTTGCCGCTTTCCTCCTTCGAGAAACCGAACGTCTCGAACACGTCGGCGCAGAACTTCTCGAGCGTTTCCAGGCTCCATGTTACGTATGCCATCTCATGCCTCCATGATGATAGGGACTTGCAATTGGGAACAGTGTACCTCATTTGGCTAAACAGGTACCACGCACCTGTTTCCCATTAGACAATCAATGGTTCTCCGTGTACCATTTCACTAGCAGTTCCCAGTACGTGACCCGCGACAGGTACGCGGTGTCGGAAACGAGGTTTTTCATGGCAAGGTATCGCAGGATTTTCGCAGCTCTCGAC
>CACZIP010000070.1 GCA_902781245.1 uncultured Coriobacteriaceae bacterium
GCAACCCGAGCTGCAACCCGAGCTGCAGCCCGAGCCGCAGTTTGCTCAGCAGCAGCCCGAGCAACAGCAGCAGCAACCTGCGCAGCAGTGGCAGCAACCTCAACCTGAGCCGCAGCAACAGCAGCCCGCTCAACAGTGGCAACCGCAACCTGCGCAACAGCCTGCCCAACAATGGCAGCAGGCGGCGGGCTACGCAGCACCTGCAGTTGCGCCCGCTGCACCGTATGCGCCGGCCGCCCAGCCTCAGAAGTCGCGTGGCTGGATCGTGGCCATCGTCGTAATCGTCTGCATCTTCCTGCTGTCGGCGTTCGCCATCAAGTCGTGCACTGACACCATGAGCTCGTTTACTTCGCTCGGCCCGTCGTTCAACTCGAGCGGTTACGAGCAGCTCACGGAGGATGCCATCGCGATCATCGACATCGACGGCACCATCCAATACGATGGCAGCGCGTGCAGCCCCGAGGGGCTCAAGGAGCTTCTTGACGAAGCGGAGGCCGACGACCACATCAAGGGCGTTGTGCTGCGCGTGAACTCGGGTGGCGGCACCGCAACCGCTGGCGAGGAAATGGCGCTGTACGTTCGCGAGTTCTCGAAACCTGTCGTGGTGTCGAGTGCGGCAATCAATGCGAGCGCTGCATACGAGATCTCGTCGCAGGCCGACTACATCTACGTCGTGAAATCGACCGAGATCGGCGCCATCGGCACGGCCATGGAGGTCATGGACCTTTCGGGCTTGCTCGAGATGCTCGGTGTGAACATGGACACCATCACCTCTGCCGACCAAAAGGACTCGTCCTATGGCTACCGCCCGCTGACCGATGAAGAGCGCGCGTACTACCAGCAGATGGTCGACGACATCAACGCCGTGTTCATCGACAACGTGGCAGAAGGCCGCGGAATGACCAAAGACGAGGTCACCGCTCTTGCGACGGGCATGCCGTTCACGGGCGTGACCGCTGTCGAGAACGGTCTGGCAGATGCGATCGGCACGCGCGAGGACGCCATCGACAAGTGCGCCGAGCTGGCCGGCATCACCGATTACACCACGACAAACCTGTACTTCTCAGATTATGATCTTTCGAGCTTGGCCTACCTGCTTGGCGAGGACCGCTCTAGCGTCGACGATATCGCCAAGCTCTTGGAGGCGGCAAAGAATGGCAACATCAAATAGTTTCGAACGTCAACAGTGGCCCGCGCGTGCGGTCGTCACGGCAGGCATGCCGTATGGCAACAAGCCCTTGCATTTCGGCCACATCGCCGGCGTGTTCGTGCCGGCCGATTGCTATGCGCGTTTCCTGCGCGACCGCATCGGTTTCGACAACGTGCGTTTCATCAGCGGCACCGACTGCTTCGGTTCGCCCATCGACGAGGGCTATCGCAAGCTCGTCGAGTCGGGCGAGTTCGACGGCACCATCGCCGAGTACGTGCAGCGCAACCACGATGCCCAGAAGGCAACGCTCGACGCGTACGACATCTCCCTTTCTATATATGAAGGTTCGGGCATCGGCCATGCGGGCGAGTGCCAGCAGCTGGTTTCCGAGAACCTGATCCGTCGCTTGCACGAAAACGGCTTCTTGCACAAGCGCTCTACGCTGCAGTTCTACGATGCCGAGGCCGGCATCTACCTGAACGGCCGCCAGGTCACGGGCCGTTGTCCGGTGCAGGGCTGCAAGTCCGACCAGGCCTACGCCGACGAATGCAGCCTCGGCCACAGCTATGCTCCCGAGGATCTGATTGCGCCGAAGTCGTCGGTCACGGGTGCGGTGCCCGAGATGCGCCCGGTCGACAACTGGTACTTCGACTTGCCGGCGTTCCGCGACTTCCTGCGCGAGCATGTGGCAGCACTTGCTGAGGACCCGAACATCCGCGCCATCGTCCCGCAGACGTGCGGCGAGTTTCTAGGCGCGCCCATCATTTATGTCAAGAACGACGAGCGCGAGTTGTTCGACGGCATCGCGGCTGAGCTGCCGGCGCACACCGTGCGCGAGCCCGAGAAGGGGAAGGCCAGCTTCGAGGTCGAGTTCGAGACGATCGACGACCGCGACATCGCGCGCGACATCATGCGCCGCGCGGGCCTGCGTTTCCGCACCGGCAAGGCGCTCGTGCCGTTCCGCATCACCGGCAACATCGAATGGGGTGTGAAAGCCCCGGTCATCGATGGCGTCGAGGGACTCACCGTGTGGTGCTGGCCCGAGAGCCTGTGGGCGCCCATTTCCTTCACGATGGCCGCCAACGATGCGCTCGGCCTGCCCGAGGGCAGCTGGCGCGATTTCTGGTGTGATGAGGACGCCGAGGTCTACCAGTTCATCGGTCAGGACAACCTGTATTTCTACGGCGTTGTGCAGCCGGCACTTTGGGAGGCATTGCGTCCCGGCGACATCTTCTTCCACGAAGCTACCGATCGCCCGCTCAAGCAGACGCGCCTCATCGCGAACTACCACGTGCTGTTGGGCAACAAGAAAGCCTCGTCGTCGGGTGCGGTCAAACCGCCCACAGCCGATGAGCTGCTCGAGCACTACACGGTCGCGCAGCTGCGTTCGCACTTCCTGGCGCTCGGCCTTGGTCAGAAGTCGGTCGGCTTCAAGCCGAAGGCGTTCGATCCCGATCCCGCCGTCCGCGAGGACACGCGCGTGGCCGATCCCGCGCTCAAGGAATCGAAGCTGCTCTCCAACGTGTTCAACCGTCTGGCGCGCAGCGTGCTCTACGAGGCCAAGAAGAATTTCGACTGCGCCATCCCCACGTGCGCTCCGACGCCCTCGGTTGTCGAGCGTGCGCATCAGGCGCTGGCCGACTACGACCGCACGATGAAGAAGGCCGAGCTGCACACGATCATGACGATCTGCGACGAGTTCATCCGCTTCGCCAACAAGACGTGGGCTGACGGCGTGTCGGCGGCCGACGCTGCAGACGATGCCCAGGCACGTCGCCAGGTGCTTGCCGATGCTTCGTATCTGCTGTGGGTCTGCACGCTCATGATGCATCCGATCGTGCCCGCTGGCTGTGAAGACATCTGCGAGAAGCTCCAGTTTGACTCTGCGAAGTTCTTCACGTGGGAAAACGACTTCAACTCGCTTGCAGAGCTCGACTCTGCTGCCGAGCACGTGGTCGCCGAGCTTCCCCCGCGCTACGACTTCTTCTAGTTTCGCCGTCAGAAGGTGGATGCATGTTGGCGCGTTGCCGATGTGCGTATAGCGAGGCAAGCCCGAGGAGCCGAGAAATCCATTCGCCCGCCTACATTTGGCGGGCGAATTAGTTCGAGGTGACGAAGCGTCGAGCGAAATGCGCGTCGGCAACGCGCCAACATGCATTTCTGGAAATCACCGCTCAGTTTACATAATGCGAGGTAAGAGGGTTAAATATGCCTCCGTGAAGCCTAATTGGCATGGTTTGACCGCAGGGTCTTCACAATTGAGTGGTAGGCTATTTCACTGTGTGAACCGGAAACGGAGGAATTCACGTTATGAAGTCTATTTCGCAACTGCGTTTTGCACCTGCCCTGGTCGCAGCGGCAATCGTCGCAATCTTCGCCTTGGCAGGCACCCTTTACGTACAACCCGCCCATGCTGTCAGCGCTGCTGAGATGCAGGCTGAGGCTCAGGCGGTCCTCGACGAGCTTGCGGCGATGCAGGTCACGCTTGACGAGGCGTCCGAGCGCTATTTCGCCTGCTTGCAGGAGTACCAGGCAGCTGTCGAGAAGCGCGACGCTGCTCAAGCGGAAGTTGACCAGCTCACTTCCGAGATTAGCGAAATCCAGGATCGCCTCGGAGGCCGCGCGCGTGAGATGTACCGCAACGGCTCTTCGACGTTCGTCGACCTGTTGCTTGGCGCCACGACGTTCGAGGAATTCACGCAGAGCTGGGACATGCTCAACCGCCTGAACGAGGATGACGCTACGCTCTCGGCCCGTGCCCGCGATTTGCGTGCGCAGGCTGAAGCGAAAAAGGCCGAGTATGGTGAGCAAGCTGCCATTGCTGATCAAAAGTCGCAAGAGGCCGGCGCCGCCATGGAGGAGGCTGCAGCGCTCGTCGAGCAGATGCAGGCCACCTATGATGCACTGAGCGCCGAAGCTCAGGCTCTGTATGCTGCCGAGCAGGCTGCCGCTTATGCCGCGCCGACTGAGGGTGGTTACATCAACGACGACGGCACGGTCACCGATATTCAAACCGGCCAGGTTTATGCCTCGGCAAGCGAGTACACCGTTGCAACGGGCAATACGGTTGTCGATCGCGCACGCGCCATGATTGGTTCGAACTACGTTTGGGGCGGCGTTGGCGGTTCCGACGGCGGCTTCGACTGCTCTGGCCTGGTCAGCTATGCGCTCACCGGCTCCAACACGCGCTTGGGCAACACGACGACGTTCATGGGCTGGAACCAGACTTCGAACCCCCAGGTCGGTGACGTTGCGGTCAACTCGTACCACACCGGCATCGTCTCGCGCATCGATAGTGACGGCACCGTGTGGGTCGTGCATGCCATCAACGAATCGCAGGGCGTGCAAGAAACCCCGCTTGCTCCGTACGGCGACTACATGTTCGTCACCTACTAATCGGATGCTCGAAGCATAGTTTGAAACTCGGGCGCATCGGTGGTTTCCGCCGATGCGCTTTTTCTTAACGCTAACATGATGGGAACGACATGAACGTCGAACTGTATTCAGATGGCTCGTCTCGGGGGAACCCGGGTCCGGGCGGCTACGGCACGTTGCTGCGCTACGCAGCGCCGTCGGGCAACGTACATGAGCGTGAATTCTCGCAGGGCTATGCCGAGACAACGAACAACCGCATGGAGCTCTTGGGTGCAATCGTTGGCTTCGAAGCGCTCAACCGACCTTGTCATGTCGATTTCTACTCCGATTCGCAATACGTGATTAAGGCCTTTACCGACAACTGGATCGACGGTTGGATTCGCCGCGGGTGGAAGAACGCGCAAAAGCAACCCGTCAAGAACGTCGACTTGTGGAAGCGCCTCATCTCAGCGGTCGAGCCGCACGATGTCGCGTTTCATTGGGTGCGCGGTCATGCCGGCCATCCTGAGAACGAACGCTGCGACGAGCTCGCTACAACCGCGGCTGATGGGGAAGACCTGCTGGTTGACGAGGGCTTTACGGGCGAATGAGTCAAAGGGACAGTCCCAATGACTCACTTTGAGAATGAGTCATTGGGACTGTCCCTTTGACTCATCCGCAGCGCTTTATCCGACGAACCGCTCGATCTCGCGGCGTAGGTCTTCGATGCCGTCGCCCTTCAACGACGAGGTAATCACCATGGGCGTGTCATCGTCGATGCCAAGCTGACGCTTGATGGCTGCACGCTGCTGGTTGCATTTCGATTTCGAGAGCTTGTCGCCTTTCGTGAGGACGATCATGTAAGGCAGTTCGGCTTCCTGTAAGAACCCGACCATGTTCTCGTCGAGCTCGCTCGCGGGGTGGCGCACGTCGATCAGCGAGCACACGAGTGCGAAGTTGCGGTCCTGGTTGAAATAACCCTCGATGAGCTCCGCCCAACGATCGCGTTCGGAATGCGAAACCTGGGCATATCCGTATCCAGGCAGGTCGACCAAGTAGGCGTCGCCAGCTGTGAAGAAGTTGATGGTCGCGGTCTTGCCCGGTTTCTGCGACACGCGCGCGAGGTTCTTCTGGCCGACCAGCTTGTTCAGCAGCGACGATTTCCCCACGTTGGAGCGCCCGGCAAGGGCAATCTCGGGAAGGGTTGACTCGGGCAGCTGCGCCGAGGTGCCATATGAGCGGTCGTATTGGACGTTGCGGAAGTTGATCATAAGGAAGTCCTCATCGAGTTCATGTTGGGTGCGAATGTGTGCATTCTAGCAGATACACGCCGCAACCACTTCCAGCGCCTGTGAGGGCATGCATCCTCTTCATCCGCGCAGGAAACCTTAAGTTTGATGGAGTTCGAGGACGGTGATGGGGTGTGAGCGATTGCGCAGGCACTATCTTCTTTATTCATATAGGTTAGCCGAGTCCTAGCGAGCACCCCATCACCGTCCTCGAATCTTGAAATGAAGTAGTGAATTTCCTGCGCAGATACTCAAAGAGCGTTACAATGTCCGAGTTTCTAATCACACATGCGTGTGCGACTCGGACCGCTAGTGGCCACCGGAAAAGGCTGCGGACACCGAGGTTGACCACATGCAGAGGACTAACGAATGGAGAAGGATATGACGAAAGTCAGTATTCAGACGCTGCTCGATGCAGGCGCCCACTTCGGTCATCAGACCCGCCGCTGGAATCCCAAGATGAAGCCGTACATTTTCGGCAACCGCGGTGACATTTACATTCTTGATCTCAAGCAGACCCTCCTCGGCATGGACCAGGCCTACACCTTCGTGAGCGAGCTCGCGAAGAAGGGCGGCACCGTCCTGTTCGTCGGCACCAAGAAGCAGGCCCAGGAGGCCGTCGCCGACGCTGCCAACAAGTGCGGCATGCCCTACGTCAACGCCCGTTGGCTCGGCGGCATGATGACGAACTTCGTCACCATCCGCACGCGCGTTCAGCGCATGGAAGAGCTCGAGGCCATGCAGGCTGACGGCCGCATGGAGCTGCTGCCCAAGAAGGAGCAGATCCTGCTCGGCAAGGAGCTCGCCAAGCTGCAGGTCAACCTCAACGGCATCCGCAACCTTCGCCGTACGCCCGATGCGATCTTCGTCATCGACACCAACCGCGAAGAGATTGCCATCAAGGAAGCCAAGCGTCTGGGCATCCCGGTTGTCGGTACGCTCGACACTAACTGCGACCCCGACGACGTCGAGTACGGCATCCCGGCCAACGACGACGCCATCCGCTCGGTCCGTCTGCTCGCCGACTTCATCGCCGACGCCGTTCTGGCTGGCACCGGTGTTCCGGTGACCGCTGACGAGATGGCCGGCGAGGCTGCTGCCGAGGCTGTCGAAGCCGCTCCTGAGGCTGCTGCCGAGGAAGCCGTCGAGGCTCCCGCTGCTGAATAGCAGATACACAGTTCGTTCCAAACACTTGACCTGATAGAGAGGAACCAAACATGGCTATTACCGCTGCTCAAGTTAAAGAACTGCGCGAGATGACTGGCGCTGGCATGATGGAGTGCAAGAAGGCCCTGACCGAGGCTGACGCCGACATGGACAAGGCTGTCGACCTGCTCCGCGAGTGGGGCGTTGCCAAGGTCGCCAAGAAGGCTGGCCGTGCCACCAACGAGGGCACCATCATGGCTGTTGTCGCTGACGACGCCAAGTCCGCTGCCGTCATCGAGCTCAACTGCGAGACCGACTTCGTCGGCATGAACGAGAAGTTCAAGGGCTATGCCGAGCAGATCGCCAAGATCGAGCTCGCCAAGAAGTACGCTGACGCCGAGGCTCTCAAGGCCGACGAGGAAGTCGCTGCTCTGATCACCGACTGCGTGCACGTCATGGGCGAGAACACGCAGCTTTCCCGCGCGATTGCTGTCGAGGGTGACGGCGTGTGCGCTTACATCCACATGGGTGGCAAGATCGGCGTTGTCGTGAAGTTCGACGTTGAGGGCATCGACCCGGCTTCCGACGCGTTCGTGACCTATGGCCGCGACGTTGCTATGCAGGTTGCCGCCATGTCCCCGGTTGCCGCCAACCGCGACTGCGTGCCGGCCGAGGTTGTCGCCAAGGAGATGGAGATCTACAAGGCTCAGGCTGCTGCTTCCGGCAAGCCCGAGAACATCCAGGAGAAGATCGCCACTGGCCGCCTCGAGAAGTTCTACGCTGAGAACTGCCTCACCGAGCAGGCATTCGTCAAGGACGGCGACCTGACCATCCAGGCTTACACCGACAAGGTTGCCAAGGAACTCGGTGGCTCCATCAAGGTCGTCGACTTCGTCCGTTACGCTCTGGGCGAATAATCGCGAACCAACAAAGCACCAAGCAAAGGCGGCTCCTCACGGAGCCGTCTTTTTTATGGCACAACGCTCCCTGGGAGCTTTGTGCCACTCGGGAAAATGGCACAGCATTCCCAGGGAGCTGTGTGCCACTCGCTACTCGGAATGCTTCTTAGAACAGCATGAACACCTTGGCCAGCACGAAGCCAATCAGGCCGCAGCACGGGAACGTGAGCACCCAGGCCGTCGCCATGTTCTTGGCGATGTCCCAATTGACTCGCTTGACGCTCTTGGATGCACCCACACCCATGATGGCCGAGGTCGAGCAGTGCGAGGTCGAGACGGGCATGCCGGTGATCGAGGAGACGAACAGCGTCACGACCGTGCTGAGCGAAGCTGCGACGCCTTGGTACTTCTCGAGTTTGACCATGTCCATGGCCACCGACTTGATGATGCGCTTGCCACCCAGGAACGTGCCTGCTGAAATGGCCACCGAGCACGTAATCATGAGCCACAGCGGGAAGCCTGCCTGATCGGCCGACTCCATGCCGAACGAAAGCGCGATGCCCAAGATGGCGATCGACATGAATTTCTGGCCGTCCTGTGCGCCATGCAGGAATGACAGCAGTATTGCGCAAATGTCTTGCACGACGACGAAGACGCCGCGCGAGTTGCGGCGGTTAACGTGGCTGAACGCGACCTCGACGCCCCGTACGAGCACCCATCCCAGCAAGAAGCCCG
This sequence comes from uncultured Coriobacteriaceae bacterium, assembly GCA_902781245.1. Taxonomy (GTDB): domain Bacteria; phylum Actinomycetota; class Coriobacteriia; order Coriobacteriales; family Eggerthellaceae; genus UBA9715. The sequence goes on from CACZIP010000070.1 coordinate 8,574, forward strand.
CGACGAGCGAGAACACCATGCCGTAGATGACCTTCATCCATTCGCCTATGACGACGCCGCCGAACCCGTTCATGGCGATGGCGCCGCCGGTGATGCCGGCAATCAGCGAGTGCGACTTCGATGCTGGGATACCACGCCACCAGCAGAAGATGCCCCAGATGATGGCACCTATCATCGCCGCCATTAACGCCATCAATGCTTGGTGCGTGTCTCCCGAGAAGTCGACCATGTTGAACATCGTGTGCGCAACAGCTGTCGAGATGTAGGTCATGCCGACCAGC
>CACZIP010000071.1 GCA_902781245.1 uncultured Coriobacteriaceae bacterium
CAGGGGCCAGGGCACCGACTCACTCACCTCTACATAATCGAATACAGCGCATCAGCCGCAGTATCGGTTCCGGCGATGGTCATGTTGTTCATGAAGATGACGTCTTGGATGTTGTTCTCTCGGACGTATTCGGGGATGTTGCGCCACGTCTTGCGGAAATCGAGCACATGAACCGTCTGGTAGTTGTCCACGAGATTCGGCACGAAAGCGCATCCGTACGAGTCCTTGATCACCAGGCACGACGACCCATCGGTCACCTTGGGATTCTCGATAATCTGACGCTCCTGGTCGCCCATGATGAACGCCATGTATTTGGCGTTGTCATCGTAAACACTCGCATCGGCAATCACGTTGCCCTCGAACTCCTCGCCATCAGCGGTCCAGTATGTCAAATCGTTCGTTCCGTTCGGGATGTACGCATACATCGTATCAGGGTTGTCCGCCATTGCGGGCAACTGCAGCTCCGCATAGAACGAGCCGAGGAACGAGTCGTATGCGACCTCCTCGCGATCGGACAACTTGAAAGGTTCTATTCCTTTGACCTTGCAGAACTCGACGTATGCGTAATAAGCACCAAGCTGTGTCCAGTGATGGTCAGTGCGGAAGAAGATGTACTCGTCGCGATGAGCACGCAACGCATCGTAGGTCTCGACAACCTTGACACGCGGATCCATCAGGCTGTGGAAATAATCAAGCGCCTGCTTCTGGTTGCTGCCTCCAAGCGAATCGAGCACCGACTCGTCGAGCGTCGCGCCGGAGTTGTTGGGAATGAGAACAGAGTAAACGTCTGCCACACCGTCGAGCTCTTCGGCGCACTTGTTCACAGCCGCACAATATGTCGTCACCGCAGGTTCATAGAAGTAGTAGACACTGCAAGCTGTGCCGCCCTCAACATAGAGACCGTTCATGATGTTGGCTTGCACGTCTTCCTGAACCACTTGGGCTTCGGGAGGAGCGACCTCTTCGCGCTCGACCGTTGCGGGCGTCACCGTGCCACCTTCGACGGGCAGCTCGTCAGCTTGGACATTGCCGCCAACGAACTGCGTCTCGGGCTGGATGCCATACAGGTTCTCGAGCGCGTGATCGGCCTTGACGAGCGGCTCACGCAACGGGTAGGTGTCTGCGTACCAAAGCGAAAGGTCCGAGAAGAACGTTCCGTCGAGGAACGAAGCGACGCTCGGAGTCGGGAAGACGGTCAACTCACGCTTTTCGAAATCAGACGTCGTAGGTCGGACGAAGAATGCCAAACCGATAACGCACCCAAGCGCCATGACTGCCATGACCGCACGCACGCCCCAACGGCGCCAGGTAGCAATCTTGCGCCGCGCATCGCGGTTTCCCGCGTCGTTTGATCGCCGTCTGCGTTCGGGCGTCTGCCCTTCTTCCGCCCCGGCGGCACGAGCGCGCGGCCTGCGTTCAGGTGCTTGCTCGGAGCTTCTTGCGCGAGGCCTCCGTTCTGATAGCCGTTCCCTCGGTTGAACCATCTTCCCTCCTTCCCGCTAGAATTGGAAATAAATGAACGGGTTGTAGCTCGCACCGGCGAGCGCCGCCACGGCGATTACAAGCAAAATCACGGGTGTGATCGCTTCTGTGATGCTGTAAATCGTCAAGGCGATATCGTTTCGCTGGGCGGCGTCGAACAGCGCCTTGTGCAATCGTTTACCCAACTCGGTGCACGCGATGAAGCAGAACAGCATCAAGAAGATGTTCTGCATGAACAGCGTGTGCACTTCCAAACCGGTGAATCCGCCGCCGGCAAGGCCAAACATACCAGCAAGCACCATGCCCAATTCGGCGAAGTTCTCGAACTTGAACAGCACCCAGCCGAAGTACACGACCACAAGTGCGTAGACATGTCCGGCGATTCGCGGCATGCGACCCTGAATCACAAACTTCTCGAGCAGTAGGAAAACCGCAAAGTACAAGCCCCACAGGATGTAGTTCCAACTGGCGCCATGCCACATACCCGTCAGGAACCACACGATAAAGATGTTGCGCACATACTTGGCCTTCGAGCAGCGGCTTCCGCCAAGGGGGATGTAAACATAGTCGCGGAAGAAACTCGACAGCGAGATGTGCCAGCGTCGCCAGAAGTCTTGAATCGACACGGCCTGATAGGGATAGTTGAAGTTCTCGAGGTAACGGAAGCCCACCATACGGCCCATGCCGATGGCCATGTCGGAATACGCCGAGAAGTCAAGGTAGATCTGCAAGCCGAAGAACAGCATGCCCAGCCAGTAGCCGGTCGTTGTCTGGGTCGCCAGGCTGGCATCTCCGATAGGCAAGAGCGTGTCGGCAACTGCGGCGCACGAGTTAGCCAGCACGGCCTTCTTCGCCAAACCGATGCTGAAGCGGCGCACGCCGTAGTAAATGTCGTTCTTGGTCGGACGGCGCTCGTCAATCTGCTCGGCAACCGTCTGGTAGCGCACGATGGGACCGGCGATGCACTGGTGGAAGAGCGACGAATAGAGCAACAGCTTCCAATAACTCGGTTGCGCATCGATTTCCCCGCGGTAGACATCGACCACATACGAGATGAGCTGGAACGTGTAGAACGAGATGCCGATGGGCAGCACGATTTCGGGGATCAGCTCGGGCACGCCGAATATGGCTTGGAAGTTGGCGCAGAAAAATCCCAAGTATTTGAATATGCCGAGCACGCCCAGCAAGACGACGCATTCTGCCACAAGCCAGAGCTTTCGCCTACCTGGAGAGTCGGACCGCTCGATGAGCAGCGCGAATCCCCAACTGGCTAGCGTGTTGCCCATGAGCAGCACGAGATAACGTGGACCGCCCCACGAATAGAAGATAAGCGAGGAAACGAGCAGCACCGCATTGCGATACCTCTCATCAACCATGTGGTAGACGAATAAGTGGATGGCCAAGAAAAGGAACAGGAACACGAGGCTTGAAAAGACCATGCTGCGAACTGCCCCGCTTTCTCTCGTTGATGGATTAAGCTACGTTTTTTCTCAATCGGGAGTATAGCCAATCGAACTGTTCGGCGAGGTGAAAATCGGGTTGCAATTCCGAAGTTTTGCGGCGACAATCAAGTATCCGTTTCGCCGTTTAATCTTATACTTTCATCATGACCAAACTGCTGCGCACAACAACATTGGACGATCCGCGCCTCGACCCCTACGTAAGACTCACCGACGTGCAGCTTCGCAGCCGAATCGAGCCCGAGAAAGCTGTTTTCATCGCGGAGTCCATAGAGGTGATCGGCCGGGCGCTCGATGCCGGCATGGAGCCACTCTCGCTTTTGACCGTCGAGAAGTACCTGCCATCGCTGGAAGCAGCCAACATTTTGAAACGAATGTCGCAGGCGAGCGAATGCGCCTCGCTGTTCGTGGCGCCTGAAGATCAACTCGAGCAGCTGACGGGCTTCCAGCTCACGCGGGGTGCTTTAGCCGCATTCCGCAGGCCTCTCGAACGACCTGTCGCCGACGTGGTACGCGACGCGCACCTCATTGCCGTCCTCGAGGACATACGCAACCACACCAATGTCGGGGCCATCTTCCGCTCGGCTGCCGCGCTTGGCGCCGACGCGGTGCTCGTCTCCCCCGCTTGTTACGACCCGCTGTACCGCCGCGCCGTGCGCGTATCGATGGGCACCGTTTTCCAGGTGCCGTGGACGCGCATCGGTTCCGACCCCCATAATTGGGCTCGAGACGGCGTGCCCCTGCTTCACGAGCTGGGGTTCAAAACGGCGGCCATGGCCCTATCGGACGACTCGATTGCTCTTGACGACCCGCGTCTCAAATCATGCGATCGTCTCGCGCTCGTGTTCGGAACCGAAGGTGACGGCCTCGCCGAGTCGACGATCTCGCGCTGCGACTACACAGTGCGCATCCCCATGGAGCATGGCGTCGATTCGCTCAATGTCGCTGCATCGAGCGCTGTTGCTTTCTGGGAGCTGCGCAAGTCCATGAAATCCGAGAACAGCGCATGAGGACGTCTTTCGAAATATTCTTGCGCGATTTGAAAGCCCTCGGACGAAACCCAGCAGCACTGCTGGTCGTCATTGCGCTGCTCGTACTGCCAGGCCTCTATGCCTGGTATTGCATCGTCGCAAACTGGGACCCGTATTCCAACACGGGCAACGTGCCTATCGCCATCGTCAACGAAGACGAAGGGGCAACGAGCGACTTGACCGGTGAGATTAATCTCGGCAAACAAGTCACCGATGAGCTTCGCGACAACCACAACATCGACTGGCGCTTCTATGACAGCGAAGAAGAGGCCCTCGAAGCCACGCGCAGATTCGAATGCTACGCAGCGCTCGTGATGCCGAAAGACCTCAGCAAGAACGTCGTGGGCATCTTCGAAGGGTCGAATGAGCAGCCTGCCATCTATTTCTATCCGAACGAGAAACAGAACGCAGTCGCCGTCAAAGTGTCCGATTCGGCAGCACAGACGCTCGTAACACAGATCAACCAGCAGTTTGCCTCGACCGTCAACGAAGCCGTCCTCGAAAAAGTTCAAGAAGGCGCCAACAAGGTGGATGAGCAGGCGAGTCAAACCCGCAGAACGCTCGCAAGCGAGGTTGACGACACTCAGGCTCAGATCGCCAACGTGACTCAATCGCTCGACAGCACCATCGACGCCATCAACGGTTGGAGGGAGTCCGTCGCAGGATCGCAGGCGTCTCTCTCGTCAGCAGCGCAACAACTTCCAACCATACGCAATTCGCTTGCGGAGAGCAGCGCCACCTTGAACGACCTACGCGTCGAGACCATCGCGTTCGACTCGGTGTTCTCCAAGTCGCTTTCGCAGACGAATCTGGCACTTGCCAACTTGTCGCTGCGCATCAGCGCGGATATGAGTGCAACTGAAAGCGACGTGGCTCGCGTGAGTGCCGACCTGGACAAATCGATAGAGCTCATGTCCGCTGAACTTGACGCTCACGGCCCGAACGAAGTCACCGAGCAGCTCCAGATTGCGTTGCAAAAGCTTCAGAGCGCCTCAGACCATTTGGAGAGCGCAGTGGCGCTTGCCAATGCCTCGACTCAGAACATGAATGCCAATGTGCAGAACATCGTCGACAAGACAAACGCTGCAAACGACACATTCTCGCGCGAAGTGCTGCCGGCGTTATCGAACGGCACGTACGACCTCGGAATCTCCCTCTCGGGGCTTTCGAGCGCCGTCGGCCAGTTCGAGCCGCAGATCGTCGAGCTCCAGGAAGTCCTCACCCAGACCGACGCAGCCCTCGTCGACGCCATTAGCGCAATCGAGCAGGCGAAGGCGCTGCTTTCTAACGTGAGCGCCCACCTCAAATCAACCTCGACCGATCTGAACGCCATGGGCAGCGCCTTAAAGGTCGACCAGATTGCCGAGCTTCTCGATGTCGACCCCGACAATCTCGGCCAGTTCATATCGTCGCCCGTCAACCTGGTCACCGAGGAGATCTATCCTGTTTCGAATTACGGAACAGCCGTGGCGCCGTTCTACACATGCCTCGCGTTGTGGATCGGATGCTTCATCTTGATATCCCTCATCAAACTGGAGGTCGACCGAACCGGATTCGAAAGTGCCACGCCTACGCAACGCTATTTCGGTCGTTGGCTGCTGCTCGTGTTGCTTGCCCTCGTGCAATCGCAAATCATATGCGGCGTCGACATCGCGCTCAGCATCGACTGCGCCCATCCGGCTGCATTCATGGTGTCGGGCGCAGTGTGCTCGTTTGCATTCATGAACCTGCTCTATGCGCTCGCCCTCACATTCCGCAACATCGGCAGAACGCTGTGCATCTTGCTGCTCATCATGCAAGTTCCCGGTTCTTCAGGCATGTATCCCATTGAAATGATGCCTGCGTTCTTCAGGGCGGTCCATCCCTTCCTGCCGTTCACGTACGGAATCAATGCGATGCGCGAAGCTCTCTGCGGCATGCAGGGAATCGCCTACGCCACCGACTTGATTGCCGTAGCGCTCATTGTCCCCCTCGCGTTCCTCATCGGCCTGGTAATACGCCCCTACATGATGAACGTGCTGCTGATGTTCGACGAAGAGCTTAGGAAAACGGGGTTCTTTGCAGGCGAGTTGCACGGCCAAGGCATCGATACCGAACGCGTGCGCGGGATGATGCGCGTGCTCGCATCGCACGATGCCTACCGCGACAGCATCGAGCGACGTGCGCTGTCCTTCAACCAGCGCTATCCCCGATTGCGCAAAGCCGGCAGCGTCGCCGTGTTTGCAATTCCCTTCGCCTTGCTCGTCATAATGCTGCCGTTCAATCTGATCCTGGGACCAAATGTCTCAACCGACGCGAAGCTCATGGCGCTGATCATCGCACTTGTCTTGATTCTGTGCGTTCAAATCGCCCTCATCGTCGTGGAGTACCTGCATCGCGTCGTGCTCGACGAGGCGAAGCTTCTCGGGGACAAGTTGATTGCAGAAACACCCGAGTACAACACGCTCATCGACACGGTTGACGACAAACGCCGAGCAGCCGAGAACGAACACGCCCAAGCAATAGAGCACTTCAAGAACCAGACGATCAACGACTTGTTCTCGGTCGCCCCGCCGTTGCCCTCCTCCCTCGTCTCGCCTGTGGCCCCGAACGGCTCATCTGCAAACGAGCCCGAACCAACCGAACAACCGAAACGATACGGCGGCGCTGCGCGTGACATCTTCTTCACCGACATGCGGCTCGGATTCCAGAGCGTCATCGGCGTCGTGGTCATCATGCTGCTCGTCATCACCCCTTCGCTCTATGCCTGGTTCAACATCGCCGGCTGTTGGGACCCTTATAGCAACACGGGCAACCTCAAGGTGGCCGTTGCAAACGAGGATGCAGGCTACAAGAGCGAGCTCGTCCCGGTGCGCGTGAACGTGGGCGACACGATAGTCGCCCAACTGCGCAGTAATGATAGTTTCAACTGGGTGTTCGTCGACGAGCAGCAGGCTGTGGACGGCGTAACCGATAGCTCCTATTACGCAGCCATCGTCATCCCAGAGGACTTCAGCCAAAACATGATGACGTACCTGACCGACGGCGCCAAATACCCCGACGTCGTGTACTACACGAACGAGAAGGAGAACCCCATTGTCCCCATCATCACGCAAAAAGGCGCTGATTCGATTCAGGAAGGCATTAGACGCACGTTCACCGAGCGCGTCGACGAAACCGCTCTGGCATTGGCCGCCGACCTTTCTGAATACATCAGCAGGCCCGAGGTGGGAACCTATCTCAACAAGATGGCCGGGCATCTCGACGACGCCGTGCGCGACTTGAGAAACGGAGCTTACGAGCTTCGATCGCTCTCGAGCCTGTCGGGCACGGTTTCGAACGTTGTGACGACTGCGGGTTCGACAATGAACGGTGTTAGAACTGCAGGTGAGACGGCGCGAAACGCAATCGCGAGTGCAGAAGCAGGCGCACAGAGCGCTACGACGGCGTTCGACCAGGCATCGGCCGTGATTGAAGCAGCTCTTGTCGATAGCGAAACCGAACTTGGCAGCATAGCCTACGACATCGACGGAGCCCTCGCAGAACTCGAAGCCAGCACAACGGAAGTCCCGGCCTCCATATACGAGGCAGCCAGCGTTGCCGCCAGTGCCGGCAATGCTATGCACGAAACTGCGCGCGTCACGCGCGAGGCGGCCGAGCTGCTGACCGATGAAACCGAACGAGAGAAAATGCTTGCAGAGGCAAAAAGAATCGATGCCATCGGCGATTCGTACGACACCTTGTCCAGCTCGATCTCGGCCATGGCCGGCCGTTCGGAGAACCTTGGCCCCAACATCGAGCAGACGCGTGCGGAACTGACACAGCTCGTTGCCGACGCGGATGCTGCCATTGCTGAAGCGCGTACGTACTACAACAACAATGTGAAATCGTCTGCCAGCAACATGTGGAACACGATCGAGGCAACTTCAACGTCCGTCCACAGCATCGTCGACGGCCTCGATACCACAATCGGCGGCCTTGTGAACAGCACAGATGGCTTGAACGGCCAGTTGACTTCACTTGGCAACGGACTTACCCAAGCAAGCACCGATCTCGACGAAGCCAGCAGTCGACTCTCCAACACGAGGAAGAATCTCTCCGACGCCTTAACGTCAGGCGATCTGAACCAGATCAAAGCTATCGCCCTGAGCTCCGACGTCGAGGACCTCGCCGATCGCCTTTCGGCTCCCCTTGAGGTCAACCGCCAGCCGATTTATCCAGTGACCAACTTCGGCTCGCAAATGGCCTCGTTCTACACAGTGCTCTCGTTATGGGTTGGGGCGCTCGTTACTATATCGGCCATGCGCGTGCGCATCGTCGAAGAGCGCCTCGAGCAGCTGCGCTTGCACTACCGAACCGTGAGAACGCGCCACGAGTTCTTCGGGCGTTATGGAATATTCGGCTTCATCGCGTTGTTGCAGAGCGCCCTCGTGCTACTCGGCGATTTGATGCTGCTGCATATCCAATGCGACAACCCGATAATGTTCGTGGTGCTCGGGGTGTTCATCGGCCAGGTATTCTGCCTGTTCGTTTACACGATGACCGAGCTGTTCGGCAACGTGGGCAAGGCGCTGTGCGTCATCCTGCTCATCATGCAAGTCGCCGCATCGGGCGGCACCTTCCCCGTCGAGATGCTCGACCCGCTGCTCAGCAGCATCGTTCCTTATTTGCCGTTCTACCATGGCATGTGTTTGCTGAAGGAATGCGTGGCGGGCATTTACTGGCCAGCCGTTGGCGCGAACGCGGCCTTCCTCACGATTGCTGTCGGCCTCTTGCTGCTCGCCGGCATCGTGGTCCGCCGGCCGTTCCGCATTGCCGACGATTGGCTCGAACGCCAACTCGAGAAAACC
>CACZIP010000072.1 GCA_902781245.1 uncultured Coriobacteriaceae bacterium
GTCCGACCTCGACAATCTTTCCGTCACGAATCAGAATCTCGCACACCTCGTTGAGACCCACTTGCGGATCGATAACATGTGCGTTCTTCAATAGCAATGCCATGTGCAGCTCCATTCAATTTCAATCAGGCTGGCTGTATTTATCAATGCGTTGAATGCGGCCGCCGCTTTCAACGCATACGTTTCCTTACGAAAGCGAATCCTCGCCGCCGAGCAGCAGGTATAGAGCCGCCATGCGCACGAGCACGCCGGCGTAAACCTGGTCGAGGATGACCGACCGCGTCGGATGATCCGCCATGAAGGAGTCGAGCTCAACACCGCGATTGATCGGACCCGGATGACAGATGATCGCATCAGGCCGCATGATCTTGTCGCGCTGCTCATTGAGCCCGAAGAGCATCGAATACTCGCGCAAGCTCGGGAAGGGAGCTCCTTCCAAACGTTCCTGCTGGATGCGCAGCATATAGACCACATCGAGGTCGGGCAGCACATCGTCGAGGCGAGCAGAAACGGCATCCGCCCCGAGAGCCTCGGGCGCAGGCGGCATGAGCGTCGCAGGCCCGATGAGGGTAACCTTCGCTCCCATCGTTTTGAGGGCGGGTACGAGCGATCCGCAAACGCGGGAGTGGCTGATATCGCCGACGATACCCACATGCAATCCGTCTATATGGCCTTTTGCCTCGCGGATTGAGAACAAGTCGAGCAATGCCTGCGTTGGATGTTGGTGCTTGCCGTCTCCCGCATCGATAACGCTCACGCCGGAGATGTCGGCAATCCTGCGCGGTACGCCCGCATGGCGATCGCGCACAACGATCATGTCGATCTTGTACGAGCAGAGCGTTTGAACTGTATCGTCGAGGCTCTCGCCTTTCACGGTCGATGTTGACGAGCCTCCAAAATTCAACGTATCGCAGCTCAAACGCTTTTCGGCGATTTCAAAAGAAGAGCGCGTGCGGGTCGAGGGTTCGTTGAACATGTTCACAACCGTATATCCCTTGAGCACGGGCACTTTCTTGATGCGCCGCTCGTTGATTGCCTTGAAGCGTTCGGCTGTGTCGAGTATCAGCGTCAAGTCTTCCGCCGAATATTCTCGGATGTCGATGAGATGCCTGTGGTCGAATGCCATGACTACTCACCGTCCTTCTTGGACGTGCCGAGCGGCGCCGAACCGGCTCGTTTGCCATGTTCAATTTCTAAAATCTCGACCTGAGATTTGCCGTCCGTTTCCTCAAGGAAGAGCCTGACGTTCTCTTCAGCCGATGACGGAACGTTCTTGCCAACGTAATCGGCCCGAATCGGAAGCTGACGGTGCCCACGATCGATCAATACAGCAAGTTGGACTGTTTCGGGACGACCAATATCCATGAGCGCATCGAGCGCTGCTCGGATGGTGCGGCCCGTATACAGCACGTCGTCGACGAGCACGATGTCACGCCCATCGATGTCGAACATGATGTCGGTTGAAAGCACTTCGGGGGAAACGTACGTCGCGAAGTCGTCGCGGTAGAAGCTGATGTCGAGGCGCCCAAGCGGCACGCGAACTCCCTCGATTGCCTCAATCTTGTCGACGAGGCGTTTTGCCAGCAGGTCTCCACGTGTGACGATGCCCACGATGGCGATGTTTCCTGCACCTTTGTTCTTCTCGAGGATTTGATGCGCGATGCGCGTAAGCGAACGCTCGATCTCGTCGGCTTCCATGACGATTGATTTGACGTTCAATGTATCTGTCATACACTCTCCAATCTGCATCCTGGCCCATCGGGTAAACCGCGATGGATCCTATTCTGCTTCGCCGTGTATGCACAGACAGACCCTGCGTATGTATCGCCTTGCCGGTCTCTCTGTACCGCCTTAAAGGACAGTTCACAGGATACCGCAAAGCATCTTGGGTATAATCAAAATCATGAACAAGACCACACGCTCGATACTTACTGTCTTGCTCGCGATTGTCGTATTCGCAATCGCCTTCTTTGCACAGCCTTCGATAAGCGGGAACAATGGCCTGACGAACAATCCGACGACCGCTTCGTCTTCCGCCTCGTCAAGCACGACTTCAGCTTCTGTTTCGGCATCATCAGCCACTTCGACTTCGCAGAACCTCACCGTCAAAGAAGACGGCGAGTACACTTCGAAAGACGAAGTAGCGCTCTACATCCATCTCTATGGCCACGTTCCTTCGAACTACATAACCAAGACGAAGGCGCGCAGAGCAGGCTGGGTGAACACGGAGGGGAACCTTTGGGATATCTTGCCTGGTAAAAGCATTGGCGGTGGTGGCTATTCCAACGATGATGGCGCCCTACCCGATGCTCCGGGGCGAGAATGGTTCGAGTGTGACATAGACTACGATGGTGGCTATCGCAATTCCAAGCGAATCGTGTACTCGAACGACGGACTCATCTTCTACACGGGCGATCACTACAATACATTCGAGCAACTCTACTAGGAGAATCGCAGATGAAACACGGCATCCCAACCGAAACGAGAGAAGTGCGCATCATCGGTGCTCGCTGCGCAAACCAAGATACGCTTCATGACTACATTGCCCGCAAGCTCAATTTCCCCGATTACTACGGGAAAAACCTCTCCGCGCTCGCCGACTGCCTTTCGGAAGTATGCGTGCCAACTAAGATAACTATCGCCATCAACGAGTACGACATCGACCCAGGCATGCAGGCTTACGTGATTCGTTTCGTCCAAACATGCGCGCGAGAGGCCCTCGTAAATGAGAACCTCTCGCTAATAATCGAGCATCTGTAGTGAGTCGTTGGGCTGCCCCAACGACTCGTTCGCTTAATTCTCCATACCCAATTTCAAAGCCTGGAGATTCTTATCGATGAGAGCAGCCTTGCGAGGCGGGACGGTCTTGCGGATGGCCGCTTCGATCGTCTCGTATGCGCAGAAGCCGGTTTCCTTGAGCATCTTGCCAACAAGAACGATGTTTGCAAGGCCCTTGAGGCCCTCTTCCTCGGCCATGTTGGTGGCCTCGAGCGCATAGACTTCGCAGTCATCGCGCTCAGGCGTGCGATTGATCAGCGACGTATCGATGAAGATCTTGCCGCCGGGAGTCACGTCACCCTCGAACTTGATGAGCGACGGATTGTTCATTGCAATCAGCACGTTCGGGTTCGAAATCAGCGGGCTGCCGATCGGCTCATCTGAAAGCGTTACCGAGCAGTTTGCGGTACCGCCGCGCATCTCGGGACCGTACGAAGGAAGCCACGAGACCTCATGGTCGTCGATGAGGCCGGCATAGGCCACAACCTTGCCAGCGAAGAGCAGACCCTGGCCGCCGAATCCGGCGAAAACGATTCGCATCTCCTCCATTACTGCTCACCTCCCTGAGCCTTGTTCATGGCATCTTGGACCTTGCGCTTGTTGGGCAGCTCGGCAAGCTGGGAATTCTCCGCCATGGCAATGGGGCAATCGGCAGCACGGGCAGCAGCAGCCTCGGCAGCATTCGCATAACCCTCGGCCACAACGTCACGGTAGACACCCAGCGGGTAATACGGAAGCATGTTCTCGCGCATCCACTCGAATGCATCAGTCGGAGTCATGCCCCAGTTCGTCGGGCACGTGCTCACAACTTCGACGAGCGAGTAGCCGATGCCGTCGATCTGGTTCTGGAAGGCTTTCTTGATGGCCTTCTTCGCCTTGCGGATGTTCTTGGGCGAATCGACCGTCACGCGCTCGAGATACGCCACGCCATCAAGAGAGCTGAGCAGCTCGCACACACGAACCGGATAACCAGCCGTCGAGACATCACGTCCATACGGAGAGGTCTGCGTGACCTGGTTCGGCAACGACGTCGGTGCCATCTGTCCACCCGTCATGCCGTAGATGGCGTTGTTGATGAAGATGATGGTGATGTGCTCACCACGCGTGGCAGCATGAACGGTCTCGGCCATTCCGATCGAGGCAAGGTCGCCGTCGCCCTGATATGCAAACACGACCTTGTCGGGATGGACGCGCTTCACGCCCGTGGCGACCGCAGGAGCACGCCCATGGGCGGCTTCAAGGAAGTCGCAGTTGAAGAAGTTGTACATCATGACCGAGCAGCCGACCGGCGAAACGCCGATCGTGTCGCCTTCGATGTCGAGCTCGTCGATGACCTCGGCAACAAGGCGATTGACGATGCCATGCGTGCAACCCGGGCAATAGTTCGTGACGAAACGCGCAAGGGAATGCGGGCGTTCGTAAACGAGCTTCTCTTCTGTTTGGGCCATTGTTAATCACCCAGCCCTTCGTTGATCTCGCGAATCTTGTCGAGCACCTCTGCAGGCGTCGGGATGACGCCGCCGGTGCGACCATAGAACTCAACAGGTGCAGCGCCCTCGACGACCAAACGCACGTCGTCGACCATCTGACCCATGTTCATCTCGACAGACAAGTAGGCTTTCGCCTTGCCAACCGTCGCCTTCAACGCGTCCACGGGGAACGGCCAAAGCGTGATCGGACGGAACAGACCCGCCTTGATGCCCTCTTCGCGTGCAGCGCGCACAGCCGAGCGCGCAATGCGCGAAGAAGCGCCGAATGCCACGATGACGATATCGGCATCATCGCAATCAACCTGTTCGCTCATCTGCTCGTTTGCCTTGATTTCGGCATAGCGCTCGAAGCGTTCGAAGTTCGTGCGCTCGAGTTCTTCAGCCACGAGGTACAGCGAGTTGGCGATGTTCTTCTCACGAGCGTTGCCATGACCAGTTGTCGCCCACGGCTTCTCAGGAAGCTCAGTGCGCGGTTCGGGAAGCTCGACGGGCTCCATCATCTGTCCGAGCATGCCGTCGCCCAAGATCATCACGGGCGTGCGGTACTTGTCGGCAATGTCGAATGCGCCGTACGCCAAGTCAGACATCTCCTGAACAGTCGAAGGCGCATAGACGACCATCTGGAAGTCGCCATGACCGAGCGCACGCGTCGCCTGCCAATAGTCAGACTGCGACGGTTGGATGGACCCGAGACCCGGACCGCCACGCTCGATGTTGATGATCAGGCACGGAAGGTCGGCGCCTGCGATATAGGAGACACCCTCGCTCTTGAGCGAGACGCCAGGCGACGAAGAGCTCGTCATGACACGTGCACCAGCAGCGGACGCGCCGTACACCATATTGATGGCAGCGACTTCGCTTTCCGCCTGCAGATAGGTGCCGCCCTCTTTGGGCATGCGCTTGGCCATGTAAGCTGCAAGCTCGGTCTGCGGGGTGATCGGGTAACCGAAGAAGAATCGACAACCTGCGCGGATGGCGCTCTCGGCGATAGCCTCGTTTCCCTTCATGAGTACTTTCTCTGCCATGTTTCTCACCTCCAAACCGTGATCGCGACGTCAGGGCACATCACGGCGCACGTAGCACAGCCAGTGCATTGGCTTTGATCGATGCAATGCGCGGGATGGTAGCCCTTGTCGGTGATGACTTCGTTGTTGAGTTCAACGATTCCGCGCGGGCACACGGTCGTGCAGAGACCGCATCCCTTGCAGAAGAACTCATCTACTTCGATATGAGCCATATCTTCCCTCTCGTCTCTAGACTGGGAATCCTGTTCCTCTTGTCTGCTGAATCCTGCGGCGGGCTATGCTTTGCTCACCGCGAATTTGGATCGAGCCTCGGTCTCTCACGCAAATTCGCTTAACTTCGCTTCGCATAACCCGCCGCAGGATTCAGCAACACTTTTAAAAGATTACACTATTCCCAGGGGCTTCTGACGTACATCTTAACGGGGTAGCCACCGTCGATTTGTGACATTTCGGTTAAAGCAGGTGAAACACACGTTGCAACCAGCGGAAGGTCTGCGAGTTCCGCAACCTCGAGCGCGTATGCCCTGCCCTGCTCTATGACCTCAGCAGTCGTCTCGCCTTTCAAGTGCGCGTTACTTACGAATGCGGTTGCCTTCAGCCTACTGGCCGTCTCGATCTCGCGTAGATTCTCGACGGCATCGGGAGGATCTTGGACGAGATTGCGGTACTTGTTCAGAACGCACAGCATTGCATAATCATGCTGCTGGATAAAGCGTGCATAGCGCCCAACGGCAACCGAGCCCGCATCGTCCCCGCCGACATCGAGAATGACGTAACGCCCTTCGCGCGCCATCTCAATTGAAGGTGCAATCTTGCCTGTCAGGCTGGGCACATCGAGGCTCGAACCTGCTTCGGCGAACACGGGAGCCACGAGCGTGACGCCGTGCTCTTCGAGCACGCGGCGCTGTTCGCTCGCACGGAAATACGGGTTCACGATGTCAAGATCGATGAGCGTGACGTCGTTGCCCTCTTCAGCGAGATCAATGGCGAGATTGACGGAAAAGTTCGTCTTTCCCACCCCATAATGTCCGACGACCAGCGTCACGGGGCGCAAGGCGATGCGCAAGGATTCGGAAATACCCATTACACAAGCCCGTCTATGTTCTTATCCTCGTCTTGCTGGCGGATGGCCACACGACGGATCTTGCCGTTGACAGTACGCGGCAGTTCGTCAACGTAGTCGATCACGCGCGGATACTTGTAAGGCGCAGTCTGGCGCTTCACCCAAGTCTGCAATTCCTTGGTCAACGCAGCGCTTGGAGTAAAGCCGTCGGCGAGCACGATCGTCGCCTTGACAGCCTTGCCGCGGACGGGGTCGGGCACGCCGGTTACGGCGCATTCGCGAACGGCGTCATGCTCGAGAAGCACGCTCTCGATTTCGAACGGGCCGATACGGTAGCCGCTCGACTTGATCACATCGTCATTGCGCCCCACGTACCAGAAGTAGCCCTGCTCGTCGCACCATGCCGTATCGCCCGTGTGATACCAACCATCGTAAACGGCGTCAGCGGTCTTCTCAGGATCGCGGTAGTACTCCATCATCAAACCGGCCGGATACGGATCCGTCTTGATGCAAATCTCACCGGTCATGCCGACTTCGCAGCGGCTTCCGTCGTCACGCTGGATCTCGACTGTGAAGAGAGGGTTCGGCCTTCCCATCGACCCGGGTCGCGGGTTTGTGTTCTTAAGGTTCGCAATGGAAAGCGTCGTCTCGGTCTGGCCGAAGCCTTCGAAAATCGTCAGACCTGTGTGCTCTTTCCAGAAATCGAACAGATCGGGGTTGAGCGCTTCGCCCGCCGTCGTCGAGTACTTCAGCGAAGACAAATCATACTCGTCAAAATCTGTCTGCATCATGAGGCGATACATGGTTGGCGGGCAGCACAGCGTCGTGATCTGGTATTTCTGGATCAAATCAAGAATCTCGTCGGCATGATAGCGGTCGAAGTCATACGTGAACACGCATGCTTCCATCAGCCACTGGCCATAGTACTTGCCCCACACTGCCTTGCCCCAACCCGTATCGGCAATCGTAAAGTGAATGCCGTCAGGATCGACGTTGTGCCAATGCTTGGCCGTGGGAAGATGTCCGATAGCGTACGACGAATTGTGCAGAACCATCTTCGGGTTGCCCGACGTACCGCTCGAGAAATACATCAACATGGGGTCGGCAGCAAGCGTTTCCACGCGCTCGAATTCCGAGGAGGCCAGACGAACCTCGGTGTTGAAGTCAAACCAGCCCTCACGCTGAATTCCAGCTGCGCAAATGCCATCAGGCCCGCTCAAAGAAGGACCGCATTTACCGTCTTCGACAAGATAGCGTCCTTCCTCATCATGTGGAGTGAGACCGCCGCCTGCGCCGTTGACGAGGAACAGCTTTTCAACCGAAGGGCAATAGCACACAGTCCGGTCGACGATGTCGGCAATATCGCCGATGCTGGTTGCGATGATCGCCTTGATAGATGCGCCGTTCAGGCGATACTCAAGGTCGTGTTCCTTGAGCATGAAGGTCGCGGGAACCATGACGCAGCCAAGCTTCGCAAGCGCCGTGGCGATGAACCAGAACTGGTAGTGCCGACGCACGATGACCATGACGAAATCGCCACAGCCAATGCCGTGCGAAGCAAGCATGTTCGCAGTCTTGTCGGACCATTTCTTCATGTCAGCGAAGGTGAAGACGTGTTCTTCGCCCTCGGGGTTGCACCAAACCATGGCACGGCGTTCGGGATCGTTTACGCCAATGTCGTCAACAACGTGGCGACGCTGGGTGGCAATGTCTTTGCGGTGGGCCTCTTAGGGCTGGATAATGCAGCTCGGGGCCTCAAGGCGGCCTTGGAGAAGAATGGTGCCAACACCGAGGGGCTTTTCTGCGATGAGAAGCGTCCGACTATCTCCAAGACCCGCGTCATTGCCGGCGGCCGGGCGACGGTCAGCCAGCAGATCGTGCGTATTGACAAGGAAAGCGATGCACCCATGACGCCGGCTTTTGAGGCGGAAATCATGCAGTACATCAAGAATCTGCTGCCGGTTATCGACGGTGTCGTTATCAGCGACTATGGTTCTGGTACGGTAACGGCGAAGATACAGCAGCAGCTTATAAGTTTCTGCCGGGCCCACGATATCCCGAGTATCGTGGATTCACGCTATGACATCCATCGCTTCAAGGATATTGGCTATGTCAAGCAGAACGATGCTGAGATTGCGGCGGCGGTGGGCCGGGAACTGCCGACGGAAGAAGATATCTACGCGGCCGGCCAGGAACTCCTCGAAGAGTTGGATGCCGATGGCGTTCTGGTCACCCGCGGGGAACTGGGCATGGTACTGCTGGAAAAAGACGGTGCTATCCACAACATCCCTGTGTCGGATAAGAGTGAAGTATTCGATGTATCCGGTGCCGGAGATACGGTTGCGGCAGCGTTT
>CACZIP010000073.1:0-3763 GCA_902781245.1 uncultured Coriobacteriaceae bacterium
GCCGGCGGACTACATCTTCGAGGACGCACCGGCCGTGTACGTCAACGAGGAGGGGCTGCTGGGCGCCTCCCTCGAAACGGCGAACCGGGCGATCTACGCGACGAAGCAGATGGCCGAACTGGGCTACCTCTCCCAGATGGACTATTCGCACGCGGTCGAGGAGGGCGAGCTCTACTCGATTGTCTTCGGCGAAATGGTCTGCGTCGGGTTCGACCCGGGGACCGGCGAGGACCGCGACATCAACGATGCCGAGGCCGAGCGCGTCGTGGAGCGCTTCGGCAGCGACGAGTCAGTCATGTCCGGCGGGCTCGAGCTCATCCGGACGATGCTGCGGAGCCAGGCCGCCGGATAGGTGGAGTGTCCGGCATGGCCCTTCCGCAGGTATCGCATAACGCCAACGCGGAGTAGGCGCCGCTCTTTTCGCAGCTTGCATATCGGCGCTCACGCCATTTGGATATCACGCGCTTCGCCGAAGCGCATCGCTGCATCCTATCGGCAAGCAACTTGCACACGTTGGCGCCTCCGAGATCCATTCACAGAGCGATACATTCTGTTTGCTATGCGGTCTGGACAGGCGCGTTTTATTTATACTGATAGCAAGATAAGCCAAAGGCATCGCAAGGACTTAGGTAGCCACCATGGATAATCCGGCAGTTCGTAGCTCGTGGGAAAGAGAAGTAGAGGCGCACATACGCACTAAATACCCAGGTCTAGTTATTAACAGTAACGACCGAAGCGTTATCCCTTCGCGTGATACGAAAAAGAACTTGGAAATCGACTTGTTCATGCCGACGATTAGGCTCGGTATAGAACTAAATGGCGAGAAGTATCACGATCATTCGCAGTACGCGCAAGACAAGCGAAACGGAACCGTATACTCAAAAGAAGCGTACAAAGAAAGCTACTGTGCGTCTCAGGGAATACTTCTTATCAATATTTGGTCCAGCCAGGACAAAGAGACTGCGTTGGCCGCAATAGATAGCTGCATTTCTCAGCGAATTAATGATCCAAGTATTGAGCCTTATGCCGATAAGCAACAAGTCAAGATACCCACTTGGCTGCAAGTGATATTCTTCATCGTTGCCGTACCGCTGTGGGGTTTTGCGGGACTAATGCTATTTGCCACATTGGCTCGGGGCATCGTGGATGGAAATAGCTGCTATACCCTCTATCAGCAGAACTTGCCGTTAATGGCGGCGTCGTTTGCCGCAGCCTTGGTTTTAGCTTTCGGATATCATCTACAAAACAAGGGTGAATCATTTTCAAAAGTCGTATTATCGGTCGTCATCGTATTCGGAATAGGCACCGGTTTATGCTTGTATACCGATATCGCCAAGCGCGATCCTTTCACTGGCTACTATTCGCCAGAGCACTATCTAAGCGAAACACCTCTATCTTCAGTCAGCGTAGGCAAGCCATACATAGAAAACGATCTGCCTTACCTGTCATTCGATCTCACATTTGGAAAGAGAGGGGACGTTGAAACAGCAATCGCCGAACTTGGGTATGAAGGAGATCCCTCTGTCATACTCACCGAAGCATTTGATACTACCGAAGATGCACTGAAAACATATGAGCCACCCAGATCATTATGGAATGCAGTGAAAGCCACTGACAGAATTAAGGGCTATGCAACTTTTACGGGAAACGGCATCAGGTACGAATTGCTGATAACGTCCTATACTTCAAGTCTCGGCAAAGGCCATCAAGCTTATATCTACAAGGTTTAATCGATTGCTGCTCAAACGCCGCAATATTCAGATGCCCTTTGGACCACCAGCTTTAATTGGCGCAGGCGGAATCATTCTGCGTACCGAGCGTCAAGACACTGGCGATTCCGCGCATCGCCGATGTTGGTCGTATGCAGCCATTCGCTACCACGGCATGATGCCAACGCCAAGAAACTCACGCATTTCTGAAAAGGGCCGATTCGGGATGATGTTGACACCATCCCCCCCGAATTACCCAACTTGGGCAATCGGAGACGCGCTTGAAGAAGCTCATGAGAACGTGTTTTTTCATTTACCAGGCAGCATTTGTGCCCAATCGGCCACTTGCTGTCCTTCGGGCTACTTACCCGAAGGGCTGACATTTTCGAGATGATTTCCTAGATTCGCCGAGGCAAATAATCCGTCGATTTTGGACGATTGGATGACGGAAGTTCTCTCGCCGGACGCACTTCAAAGTCGAGCTTTCGAAGCCTTCCGAGCGAAACCTGGTATTGTTGTTTGAGAGTTTACCAAAGCATTCGAACGATAATCGCTTAACGTGAGTTATCGGGATTCCCGGTATGTTGCATGAGGCACCGCATGCCGTTTCATGTTTGAAAAGAGCTGCCGTTTCTCAGCTTGTTTCAAGCGACGGTATTCGGCAGCGGCAAGCTCCCGGTCGCCATCGGAAATCGGACGACCGCATGCGGGGCAAAGGGCATCGGCCTCAAAATCCAGCTCTGCGCCGCATCCAGGACATGGGCGGACCTTGGGGTAGCATTTCCCGCATGTCGAGCAATCTCCGCAGGCGACGGTCATAACATCCTTTCGCGACGAGAGGGCGAGCTTCCAGCCCGCCCTCTCTGCCTTTGAGGTTCTTACTTACAGGTACAGCGCGCAGTGCCGCCCGAGAAGCTCCGCCTCCGCTAGGATCTTGCTCGCGGGTGCAATGTCGAGGGCGGATGCCAAGCAGACTTTCGCGCACGGGCCTCGCCCGTCCTCGGCCGCGTCGACGCACTCGGCACATCGTTCGAGGTTGTTAGGAACCGGGCTCATGAACATCTTCAACTTGCCGTCGACCCTCTCCGGTTTGCAATTCACAACCCGAAGGTACGTCTTCCCGACGGGTAGCTGGTTCTTCATCGTGCAAGCGCTTTGGCATGCATAGCATCCGACGCACATTTCAAGGTCGACAAGAACACCGACTTTTTCGCTCATCGTTTCTCCCTCCTAACCTTGCGTGTCAATCTTCACGATCCGGCAGAGCGTGGCGCGCATGGGCGAAGCCCCGAAACCCAAATCCGACCCCTCCACAGGAATCAGGATATTCGGATTCGCTTTATCCCAGCTGTAACCAGGAAGACCGAGCTCCTTGCAAGCGTCGCGATAAGCCGAGCGAGGCAGACTGATAACGCCTTTCGTCACGCCTTGATGCACACGGGCTTTGCTTGTGATCCGTCCACGAGGGGATTCAACGTATACCCATTCGCCGTCGCTGATCTGGAGGTCCGTGGCGTCCTCATCGTTGATTTCGACATAGGGATACGGTTCGATGATGCGTTGGCTTGCGATGTTGGTCCACGCGCTGTGGTAGAACGCATAGTCGCGGGCACCGGATGTCAAGACGAAAGGATAGTCGGCATAGACGTCGGGTGTGGAGTAGGGGCTTTCAGCCGGCTCATAGAACGACGGGAGCGAAGACGGGTAGCCATAGACCGGCATCGCCTCCGAGTACAGCTCGATACGATGGGTCGGCGTCTTGAACTTGATGATGCCCTTCTCATGCTGCTTGTACACTCGGTTGGCGCCTGCGCATGACGGCTCGAAGTAGCCCTGCTCCTGCGCCTGCTCGAACGTCATGTCCTCCGGTACATCGTAGAAATTGCGGAGGCGGAACATCCACATGTCGCCGCTGTTCTCGAACTGCCACCATTCGGGCTTGAAGCGCTTGCCGAGTTCGCGGAAGACGAACCAGTCGTCTTTCGCCTCGCCCGGTGGGTCGACCGCAATCTGGGAGATGCAGACAATGCAAGGGTCAGGCGTCGTTTCCTCGT
>CACZIP010000073.1:3803-12408 GCA_902781245.1 uncultured Coriobacteriaceae bacterium
AGCCGGCAGCAGGATGTCAGCAAGCTCGCCAGTCGGGGTGAGCCAGTAGTCGACACAGGCGATCATGTCGAGGTTGCCGCACGTCAGCGCCTCGTGCACCGACTGTGGGTTCTCATAGCAACCCAAGAGGTCGCTTGCGATGTTCACGAGGACCTTCACCGGCCACGGCTTGCCGGTCTTGATGGCCTCCCACACATCGTGCGGCCAATTGGATGCGGCGTAGACCTGCGTGTACATGGGGTACTTGTCGTAACCCAGACGCAGATGGTTTCCAGGGACCTGATCGGCCATCGTGATCTTCGGACTGAACGTAAAATCCCAAATGGGATTGAAGAAGATACCACCAGGCTCGTCGATTGGAGGGTCGAGGAGGACTTGCAGGATGGTAATCGCGCGCCCGGACTGTACCGCATTCGTCGTCATCATGCAGGCACCAAGAAAAGCCGAGATGATGCAGGGACGATTATTCACCATAGTCTCGTAGGCGGCAAGGATGTCTTCCTCGGGAACCCAGGTGACGGCAGACGTCTTCTCGAGAGTCCATTCGGACAGGTATTCGCGGTACATTCTGAACGTCGTCGGGCATTCGAGCTGCTGGCCATCAGTCATCAAGAAGGTATGAACGCCGTCAAGCTCCGGCTTCACGCCCTCCTTGTCGAAAGACTCCGTTTCCGGATACCAGATGGCCGGGCCGTTCGAGACCTCATCCCATACGACGTAGTTATCGAAGTCCTCGCTGGCGTTAGGATCGATGTCGAAATCGCGCAGCAGGCGCTCCTCGGTCGGGTGGACGAGGAACGGCATGTTCGTCCAACGGCACAGGGTCTCCTCGTTGTAGTCCTTATTCTGGATAACGAGATTCGAGAAGCCCAAGGCCAAAGCGCCATCGGAGCCGGGGCGTATGCCGCAGTAGACATCGGCCTTCGCAGCGACGTCCCGGAAAACCGCATCGATGACGACCATCTTGGCGCCCTTGCGTTTCGCTTCAAGCATACGATGCCCGGCGTGAAGGCGCGATCGCATGGGGTTGCAGCCCCATACGACGTTGCATTGCGAGTTGCGGTAATCGCCCGCCTCGTACGGATGGAACTGGCGACCCCAAGTGACATGGGTCTGGGCGAGGAACGGCAACAAACAGACATGGGTCGGTGCGAGGCCGAAGCCGGGCTTGCCAATCGAGGACTGCAGGCGGTAATGCCATGTGTTCGAGGCGCGGCCAGTTCCTTGCGACGTGATGACCGACTCGGGGCCGTACTCGTCGATGGCCTTGCGCATAGCGGCCTCGATCTCGTCGAGCGCCTCATCCCACGTGATGCGCTCCCATTCGCCTGAACCACGCGGCCCAACACGACGCATGGGGTATTTCAGCCGGTCGGGGTGGTTGTGGATCTCTTGGGCCGAAAATGCCTTCATGCAAAGCGCACCCTCGCTGATAGGATGATTGGGATCGCCTTCGACTCCGATGATGTCGTTGCCCTCGACTTCGAGGATAACGCCGCACTTCGAATGGCAGTCGTGGCACATGGTGCGGACTTTCCTACTCATTCTCTTCCCCCCTTCGGGTTTCTTCTTCAAAAACAACCCCGCTCCGGCGACTTTCATATGACGCGTCCGGCCTCTGTCGGGGTTGGATGGAGCGCCCCGATTGGGCGCTCCAGACGGACCATTATTCGGCGGCCGGCGTTTCGGAGGCGGCTGCCTCGCGTTCGGCCTTCGTGGGCTTCTCGCCCTTGATCTTAACGTAGATGAAGTTGACGATGTATGGGATGACGACAATCGGGATGGCGAGGTAACCGATAAAGCCGTAGCCCTGCTGGATCAGCGGCAGCAAGCCGAACTGTGCGACAAAGCAGCAGATGACGCAGCAAACCAGCGCGAAGATGACGGTCTTCACGGTCGGGCGGTTGCGGTCCTCAGCGGCCTCAACGACGTCTTGGCCCTCGAAGCGGACAGCCAGGCGCTTGACCATGGAGGAAATGAACGTGACGGCTGTTGACACGCAAGCCAACAAGATGAGTACCGACGCAAGGACCTTGAGGGCGCCTGCACCGGGCAGCACGTCGATGACGTTCAGCAGCGGGACGGCGACCTTCGAGATATCAGGCGTGTTGGCAACGGTCATAAGACCGAAAATGGCGAGCATGAAGAAGCCGGCGTTGATGACGTGGCCGATGCCGATGACCTTGCCGACGCTCTTCCACGATTTCAACGCGCGCGTGTGCTGCACGAACAAACCGACGTTGGAGGTCTGGAAGATGCCGTAGAGGAGCATCCACCAGATGGCATCGAGCAGGCTGTATTGGTCGGCGCCCTGATACGTGCCAGCGCTCATGGCGCTCATCGCGGCGCCGATTTGGTCGGCCTGGAGCGCGATAGCCGGAATGTAGATGACGAGCAGCGCCGCTATCATGATGATCGAGAGCGCTGTCGAGATGCGGCGAACGACGTTCGTGCCGAAGATGCAGACAATGAAGATGAACACGCCGATGAGGATGGACGAAGCCAGGTACGGAATTCCGGTGACCTGCATCAGCAGCGATGCGCCTGTCGCAAATGCGACGGACGGGGCGACAAGGATGATGACGACGTACAGGAACTCGTACAAATTAGAGAAGATCGGCGCATATTTACCGTAGAAGCTGTCGTTGTAGCTGCGATAATCGTACAGTTCCTGCCTACGGGCGTACCGCCAGCCCCACCAGTACACGAATGCGATGATGGCAATCGAGATCAGCGGGAAGATCACGCAGGTGATGCCGTAGCGGATGAAGTACGAGTAGAGCTGAGCGCCTCCTGCGAAGCCGCCTCCGAAGTGGGTGGCGAACCAGACAAAGGCGATGCCGAACATCATGACAAATCCGTCTTTCGCCTCCGGCGGAAGCTTCTCCGGACTGCTTCCATTGTTGTTAGCCATGGGTTCCCTCCTTTTTCTTTGTTACTGCAGATCGTTGGACTGTTTAACTCCTTGCCGCTTCATGCGACGCTGCAAGGATCGCGATTCACTCAGTTGCCGCCACCCCCTTCTTCAAGCGCGTTCACGCTGTTCTCGAGAAGGCTTTCGACGTCGACCCTCCGCTTGTCGAAAATGAGCGCACAAACGAAGGCGATAATGCTGACAGGGACAACCAAATAGACCGCTTGGCTCACGATGTGCGTTGCCGGGACGAATGCGTAGAGCAGCATGGTGACACAGCCGGCGATAAACGTCGCAAGGCAGCTGCTTTTACGCAGCAGCCCGGGGAAGTACAGCATAGCGAGCACGATGATCGTGAAGGGCGCGTACAGCGTCATGAGCGACATGAGGAAGTTGACGATGCCCGATAGATTCATCGCGAGCAGCAAGCCGAAGAAAACCGTGAGCGTGAGCACGACTTTCGACAGGATGAGCCGGTTGCGCTCGGACATGTCGGGCTTGAAATATTCCACGACGATGTCCTTCGTGATGATGGTGGAAATGCCCAGCAGAAGGCTGACCGCCGTCGAGACGTCAGCTGCCCAAAGACCTGCAAGACAGATGCCCGCAATCGCGGGACCGAGCGAAACGATGACCGTGGGAAGCACCGTCGCGCTTGCAATCCCGGGGAATTGGGCAGCGCCGATGATACCGATGTAGGCGCTGATGAAACCGGTGGGAATCATCAACAGGCCGCCGGCAATCATGCCCCATTTGGCGTTCTTCGAGTCTTTCGCGGAGGCGCCTGCCTGGAACAGCATCTGATTGGCGGGGACGTTGAACGCCATGACGATGAACCATCCGATGATAATCGCAGGACCCATGCCGCTTATGAGGTCGAACCATTGATCGCCCTCGGGTAGGGATGCCGCGATTGCGTCCATGCCGCCGTACTGGCTGATACCGAGGCCCATGGCGATGATCAGGCCGAGGTAGATGACGATGACGTTCAGCACGTTTGCGACACTTGCGCCGAAGTAACCGCCGAGGAACGAAGTAGCGAAAAAGATGACCGCTGAGACGATGAGGGCCGTCTGCAGCGAGATGGCGGGAATGATGGCAGCGATAATCGCGCCACCGGCCATGATCTGCGCAGAGCTCACGCCGAAGAGGATGACGACCTGCGCAACAATGGCGATCATGGCAGCCGAGCGGCCGAAGACCCGTTGGAAGAACTCGTTGACGGTCGTGACCCGCAACGCACGGACTTTCTTCGCAATGAGAAAGCCGAAGATGAGTCCGCCGAACGCCCACGCAGCGGTATACCAGCCGGCAGACATGCCGGCTGTGTAGGCGTTCTGGGCAACTCCGACGGTGCTCGCCCCGCCAACTGCGATACCGCAGACCATAAACGCGACGAGCCACCAGGGCATCGACTGGCCTGCAAGGAGGAACCCGGCAAGCGTCTTGTTAGAGACCTTCTTCGAAAGCTTTCCGGCAAACGCCGAGATGAGAACAATTGAGACCATATAGACGACAAGGATCGCAATGGCTATCTCCATGCTAGTTCCCTTCCTTAGCACGAACTACCGCATGTATCCGTTCGGACGCCCAAAGACAACGATAAAGACGCGGCAACCCCGCATCAAACATCAGACGCTACTGGCCGAGCAAAGCAAACGTTGTGCAAGGGGGGAAGGAGGCGGGCATAGCGCTTTGGCACAACCAAATCGTTGTAGGGGCACCAATCAATCGGTGTTTCACTGAGTTTGCAGCCTTCCATACACTTGATGCATAGCCGAAGCCGTTAAATCATCACGAGAGAGGTGCCGCCATGTGCTTCAGACCGCCGGATGTCCAACTCAAACCTTTGAAGTGCCCGGGATGCGGCAAGCGGATCAACAATCCGAACTTCCGACCCGACAAATGCCCGTTCTGCGGAACGTTCCTGCCACCGGAGTTGGATGGCATGGACAAGATCCTCAGCGCGGAGCAGTTGGCGAGCTACGGTGTATCTCCAGCACCCGCAGCCCCATCAACGCCAGCTGCACCGACAGCGACGGCAACCCCGCCGTCGACACCCGCAACGGCCGCTGCAGACCCATCGGCATCGGGCAGCACGCCTTCAGCATAGCTGCTCGGCAACCGACCCTGGCGGACATTGCTCGCTGAGCACCGATGCTCCGCATTATGAAACGGCATGGCGTGCACCCCTCCCGCACGCCATGCCGTTCTCTTTGACGCAAGACCGCCTACGACGCGCTCGAGGAGAAGGCCACCTCCGAATACACTTCCGTTACGATGCTGGCTAGCGAGTCAATCGCCTTCCGCGCTGGCTCGTTCAATTCCGCGAGCGCACTCGTCATGAGATAGAGCGGCGTCTTGAACGTCTGCTCGATGCCAATGATCGTGATGCCGTCTTTCAAGCAGTAGTTCTTCACGAACGTATTCGTGAAACCGACGGCGCCGTTGTACAGAATCTCCTCCTCGAGAAGGTCGCGGTTCGATGTTCTGAAGGCGTTGACCTTGGCATAGCGGTCGCGCCCGATGAGCGTCGTCAACATGAGGTCGAGGCCTGCGTCATCAAGCATGGCCAACTTCGCACTTGCCAGCTCGTCAAGCGTTATCGTGTTTCGCTTCGCATAGGGCGAGTTCTTGGCGACGTAGGCCATGAGCTCGATGTCCATAAGCGGCTGTAAGCAGATCGACGTCGTCCTGAGGATGTCGCTGAAAGTCGACGGCAGAGTCACAAGGCCGAAGGCATTCGATTTCGGAACCAAACCGAGTTCGCCGACCATGTCCGTTTGCCACATCTCCCGCACATTGAATGCCGTATCCGGGCACGCGGCGGCCAGGCGACGTCGCAACGATGGCCAGATGTTGAAGGCGACGTTGTGAGTCACGTAGACGGTGATGGTTTCGTTCTCAGACGCGACCTCTTTGGAACGGAAGTGGTTCATGCTGTCGTTGAGAAGATTGTGGTTCTCGATGATGCGCTTTACATATTCGAGGAACGAAGCGCCGGCTTCGGTGAGGGAGATCGTGCTTCCTGCTCGATTGAAGAGCCTGACATCGTACTCGCGCTCGATCTGTCCGATGGCTCGCGACATCCCCTGTTGCGTCATATGGTAGACGTGCGCCGCTTTCGATATCGAAAGACCGTCAGCGACCTCTCTGAAATAGTAGAAGTACTCAATGTTCATGACGTTCGTCCCTCCTGCAAAACGCATCATGGATTGAATGGTTTATGCGTCGCTATTATCTGACTATAAACCACATCTTTGAAATCTGGCAAGCCGTCTGTGGTAGGAGCATGAGCTCAGGGGTGCTTTGGCAACGGGGACATTGGAAGATTGCGTCCTGGCCGCAAACCGAGCCGCTGTTGCGACGCGTATTATCGTAGTACGCATACCTCATCACGATTACATCTTTCTTTTGCCTAGCGGCCTTTTTTAAACGGGTAACTGCAGTCATTGAGACACCGATTTAAATGACCGGGGAAAACCTTATAAAGCATTGCATCATCGTGGGATTGACTACGTAGACATGGGTGCCGAATATCCCCTTAGTTAACAATACGTAGTAGATGTTCTTGATGTATTGGTCGAGTTCTTCCTGCGTTATAGTGTTCTTGCCGTTTTTGTCGTAGTAACGCGCCCTGTTGGCGGCGAGGGAGCCCGTTTTTGGATCGTAGACGAGATCTTCGCCGATGATCACATACACATAGCTGAGGTCATAGCCTTTAATCGAGTGAATGCAGCCCACTTCGCGGGCGATGCGGGGATCGTCTGCGACAGCGAGCGCCTTCGCGCAGACCTGTTCGAGCATCCCCTTGCCGTGCTTCCTGGCGAGGGAGAGCGCGCCGCGGCAAGAGGTCAACATGGAAAACGGAAGAACGCTCGATGTCATGGTCGTCCCGGTGGGAGGGCTCCCGTACCGCAGGACGCTCGAGGCCGACCGCGACGGCAGCTTCCTGCACGGGCTGCAGGCCTGCGTCGCCGGCCCGATCGAGCCGGCGGGCTACATCTTCGAGGACGCGCCGGCCGTGTACGTCAACGAGGAGGGGCTGCTGGGCGCTTCGCTCGAGACGGCGAACCGGGCGATTTACGCGACGGGGCGGATGGCCGAGCTTGGCTACCTCTCCCAGATGGACTACTCGCATGCGGTCGAGGAGGGCGAGCTCTACTCGATCGTCTTCGGCGACATGGTCTGCGTCGGGTTCGACCCGGAGGCCGGCGAGGACCGCGACATCACCGACGAGGAGGCAAAGCGGGTCATGGACCGTTTCGGCAGCGACGAGTCGGTCGCATCCGGCGGACTCGAGCTCATCCGGGCTATGCTACGGAGCCGGGCCGCCAGATAGGCGGCCTTCGTTATCGGAATCCCTCCGCAGGTATCGCACAATGCCAGCGCGGAGGGATTCGCCTCACATCCCCGAAAACGGCCGATTTCGGGGTGATGTTGACACCATTCCCCCCAAATTCCCCCATCTTGGGCAATCGGAAGCGCGCTCCAAGAGGCTCCCAAGAACGTGTTTTTCCTGATAACTGACCGCATCCGTGTCTGTTCGGCTGTTTGACGCCCTCTGGGTTGCCTACCCGAAGAGCTACATTTTCAGCCTGAAAGCCGTCGGGGTTTCGCCCAACGAGCGTTAGTTTACTCGCCTGCGATTGGCCATTCGAAGCTATTACTGCAAACAGTGCAACAAGACGTCTTTGGCAGGAATGCGCTTACTCAACATTGATGAAAAACTCGTTGCTGTGCGCAACACATACACCGTTCTTCAGCAAAAAGCATTGTACGTAGTGTCGGCCGGCGTACGCTGTCCTCTCATGCCTGCCGCCATTGCTGATGTTCGATTTCTCGAATCCGCCTCGTGGGCACTCGTCTGCATATGCTTCCTCGCCTGTATTGACGACTTGCCACTTGACTGTCAAGCTCGACAGTCCTTTTGAGCGCAGAACCTTGTAATCAATGTCGCAGTTCTTTGGGATTGTGCGGCCGTTGTTCGAGATGCGTTCGATGTGGCCATCGGGAAACGTCACTTCGGCCACGACTATCACGCCGGGCTTCTTTTTCGCGATGAGCCAGGGCGGTTTTTGGCGATGGGGCACGCACAAAGCGCTAGATATTGGCAATAGAGCAAGGTTTGAGCCGGTCGCGCTCTTCGTGCCGGCTGGAAAGCGATTTCCGAGTACCTCACGCCATGATTCATTGCAGGATCCAGTCTTTTGTATGGTGGCAAGGCATTCCTCAATGGCGGATAGGAAGCTCTTGAAGTCGGCGTTTGTATATCCCGAAGCCAAGTCGTTCGTACTGAGCGCTGGATCCGCGATTATGGGCACCAGTCCTGCTTCGACGTCCGGCGCAAGCGAATCGAGCATGTTTTCCATCAAGCCAATCAGCAAATCCTCGTACAGCCCATCATCGTCAGGAAAATTGTCGGCGATAATCTTTTCCAGCGTGATGCCCTTAGGCCAGCGCGTACCATTGGGGCACTTCTCGCGCCTCCACCACTTCATGATCTTGACAACGGGCTTGTACTTGCCGTTGTGCTCCTTGTTGACTTCGGTTGACCAGTCGATATGGCCTTTTGGATTGGTTTCGCTCCATGAGGAATCGTCAATGCAGCCAATGAATTGGCTTTCGCCTTCGGATGCCAGTGGAACGACGTCGATATCGATCTTGGTAAGCTCAATCCCAACGGAATGC
>CACZIP010000074.1 GCA_902781245.1 uncultured Coriobacteriaceae bacterium
TGACTACGAGATATACGACAACAAGATTTGCACGGGCGAGGAGGCGGCGGAATGCCGCGTCTGCCTGAGCTTCTGCTCCGGCGATTCCGCGCAGCCAGTCGTGATGGCCAAGCCCGTCGAACGACAGTTGAAAGTTAGGTGCATGCCCGTGCTCGAGGAGCGCGTCCAGCACGTCTGCGGTAAGCAGGCTCGCATTGGTGAACAAGATCCGAATGTGAAGGTCGCGTTCGGCAAGCCCCCGCACCACCTGAGCAAAGTCATTCCTCGCCAGGGGTTCCCCTCCGGTCACGTCTATGGCCTTGATGCCGCAGGCGGCAACTTCGTCTGCAATGCGCAGCAAATCGGGCAGCGGCAGCTGCGGGTGATGCGCATCTGGGGCAGATACCAAGCAGTGACGGCAGCGGAAGTTGCACTTGCCGGTTATTGCCCAGTGAACGGACTCAATGAAACGAGAGGGAAACACGTGGTAGCGCTGCCATGGTTCAAGCGGCGTCATAGGCTCCTCGGACGATTCCGCCATGCCGCTTTCAACCATTTCTCCCACCATGCTCCTGAACTCGTCGCTCATGGCACGTGGGTCCACCTCCTCCGTTCCATTGAGGTAGAGGAGCTCCATGAACAAGTCCTTTTTGAAGAAGCGCGGGCGATCGTACATATGCGCGCCATACTCCGCGCGTATGGCATAAGGCAACTTGCGCCAGCCGCGGAATGAGTAGGGTGCCTTAAGCTTGTAATACATACAATCGCAGCTCCTCGTATATTCACTACAGGCATTTGGCCCCAATGGCGTGCGTCAGCCATTGGGGCCAAATGCCTGTGTAATAACTATCTGGACTTTCGCAAAGGGATAGCCGTCAAATGCTAATTGTCTTCGCCCCAAACATGGTCACTGAACATACACATGTAGTCTTTCCAACAATTCACGTTTTTGTGAATGGTCTCGGTGTGGCACGTTATGGTGTAGCAGTGCCATGCGATGAAGCACTCGGTGTCATGGCCATGTTCGTCCGTCCAGCCACCGGCAACCTTGTCTAGCTCGGCCTCGTCTAACTCCTGCGCATCTGCCCAAGTACGCTCCAGCTCTTCCAGGGACACCTCGTAGCCCAACTCGGCGGCGACCTTCTGTATGACCTCGCCGTCGTTTTTCGCCTCACCTTCAGCGATGACCCGGTCGAGAATCTCTTGGTATTTGTCGCGCAACTCGCTGTCTGCAGCCAACGCGTCTTCGAACATCTTCAGCCCTGTGTTACCCATAATTAGTTCACCTCACCAATCGACCCAACCTCAAAATACTCTTTGTAAATAGCAACACGGTCGCCAGGAATCGTGGATGCCAAGCCGAGACTTAGCCCTCCAGCACAGCAAAACGGAAGAAGACACCCATAGCCCCTTGGACGACATCACGCAAAAACTCGACTGCCAACACCCATGTTTTACAATGGCTCCGACGAGTTCTCGCGCATTGAAGAAGGATGGCATGCAATTCGGTTTCTCGATAGTTGGCGTCGTGTTCCTGGCGATGCTGTTCGTCCCCAACATCATCTGGGGAAGAAACCAGCCGCCCGGCTATGCCGAGATCTCGAAAAACGAGAACCGCATCCTGCTCGCGCTCGAGCGGATCGGCGAAGTTGCCGCCACGTGCACCGCCGTGATCTTCGTTTGCCCGCAGGGCTTCTCGTTCCCGTGGCTCCTGTGGCTGATCGCCGCCTTCGCCCTGATGATCCTGTACGAGATTGCCTGGATGCGCTACTTCAACGGTGGAGGAGAGCTCGCCGACATGTACAGGCCCCTCGGCCCCATACCCATCCCGCTCGCCAGCCTGCCCGTGGCTGCCATCTTCCTACTGGGCGTCTGGTACCAGTCGCCCTTAACCCTGATTGCCGCCATCGTTCTCGGAATCGGCCACATCGGCATCCACCTCGGCCACGTGCGCGAGTTGTCCGGTCGTTAGGCGAGCAGGGTGTGCAAAAGGGTGCTCGTCTCTTTCTCGTAATCTGAGCGAATCAGCATGACCTGTTCGCCGTGCTTGGAAAAGGATTCGATGTAGTAGCGGTTGTCCGCCTTCAGCGAGTCGCGCGTGCACCCTGAATCGTCAAGCCTCTTCTCTATGTCGGAGCCGTGCGAGCGAATCTCGTCGAAGTGCGTGTCGATGTATTCGCCGGACATGGCCAGGCAGACGAACCTGATGTGCTGCAGGTACCGCTCGTCGAAGTCAGATCTCCACCAGGGCGGGATGTAGCAGCCCTCGACGATGAGGTTCTGCCCGTTCTCGATAGCGGTTTTCACCATCTCCCGCACGATTGGCCAGAGATATTCCGTGAGTTCTTCGTCGTCCTCGGGCGTGAGGCTGGTGTTACCGCTGCGGATAAGCCCCATCTTCAAGTGGTCGATGGAGAGGTAAGGGTAGCCATATTCCTCGAGCATACGCTGCGCCAGGAGCGTCTTTCCCGCGTGAGACGCGCCGGTAATCAAGATGATCATAGCCTGACCCCGTTCTTCATCTGGCGCGCCCTCCTACGTTTGCTGAAATCACGACTTTTTCTCAGCATTTTAAGACATGATAAGGGTTGGGGCACTGGCAGCCCGTTAGATCAGCACTCCCTC
Source organism: uncultured Coriobacteriaceae bacterium (assembly GCA_902781245.1). Taxonomy (GTDB): domain Bacteria; phylum Actinomycetota; class Coriobacteriia; order Coriobacteriales; family Eggerthellaceae; genus UBA9715. The sequence goes on from CACZIP010000074.1 coordinate 2,605, forward strand.
GCAGTGGTCGATCTCGTGCTGGATGGCCTGCGCCACGCGCCCGGAGAACGATGCGCTTTGCGGCTGCAGGTCGAGGTCTTCGTACTCGACGTCGATGCGCTCGAAGCGCACGGCCTCGCGCAGGCCCTCGAGCGACAGGCAGCCCTCCTGCGCGCGGTACTCCCCTTCTGCACGCACGATGCGCGGGTTCAGCATGGGAAGGACCGACCCGTCCGCATCGAGCACGGCGATGATGCGCTTGCGCTCGCCGATCATGTTCGCCGCCATGCCCACGCACCCGCCGCGGTGCGCCTCGAGCGTGTCGACGAGGTCGAGCGCGATGGCGAGGTCGTCGGCAGTCGCCTGCTCGCTCGGCTGGCGCAGGAAGAACTTCTTGGTCATTATGGGACGGATCATTGGGGCTCCTTGGATGAGTGCGATGAGTTTGCAGGGGTCAATTGTAAATGAATAAATGAAACGGTCTTCCTGCGGATACTTTTCCCTCGTCGGCCAAGCTCATGTCATCGCCCTTTCAGCAGAGGAGGTGAAGTGTGGAAAGCATCGCCCTGTGTCGCAATTTCGTCCTTGCCTTAGAATGTGCGCATACATCAAATCAGGCTATCGGAGGCTGTCATGGTGGATTACGGGCTGAAGGACAAGGTCGCAATCATCACGGGCGCGAACAACCCGCAGGGAATCGGAGCGGCGACGGCCATAGCCCTTGCCCGCGAAGGCGCGAAGGTCGTCCTGGCGTACAAGAAGGTTCCACGCGATTACGACGAGAGCAAGGCGGGCGAAAACGGGGTCGACCGCTATTACAGAGCCAACGCAGGCGATGCGTCGGAAGTGGAAGAAAAACTCGGCGAGCTGAATGCGCAGTATCTCGTGTTGGAGAAGGACATCTCGGATGAAGGCCAGGTAAGGGAAATCTTCGACGCAGCAATCAAGCGTTTCGGACACGTCGACATCCTCGTGAACAACGCCGCAACCGATGACGAAACCGGTAAGGACACCATAGAGGCCATCACCCGCGAGGTCATCGACGACACTTTCGCCGTCAACGTGCGAGGCAGCCTGCTCATGACGGCAGAGTTCGTGAGACGCCGTGGCGACTACGGGCGGATTATCAACCTTTCGACCGACTCCGCCCAGGTCTTTGCTGGACAGATAACCTACGGGGCGAGCAAAGCGACCCTGGAGGCCTTAACGCGCAGCGTGGCCATGGAGGTCGGAAAGTACGGCATAACGGTGAACAGCGTTGCACCGGGACCCACACAGACAGGGTGGATCGACGAAGAACTCGAAAAGGCGGTCCTTCCGCTGATTCCCATAGGAAAGCTGATTCAACCAGAAGACATCGCGAACACGATAGTCTTCCTCGCAAGTGAACAAGCGAGGATGATAACGGGCCAGGTTATCAAGGTGTCAGGAGGCCACGCACTGTAGCTTTGCTAATCGTCCGCATCGATGACGGCGATGGCGCGCTTGCGCTCGCCGATCATGCTCGTCGCCATGCTCACGCACCCGTCGCGGTGCGCCTCGAGCGTGTCGCCGAGCGTCGCGGCCTCGACCATGTCTTAGACTACGAGGTGTATGGCAAAACGGGGTTTAACGGGAGAAGAACATGGGTTACAGAGAAGAAGCGATTGAATGCGTCAGGGACTCTGTTCTCCCGATGCAAAAGCAGCTGTACGAAAAGCACAACGGCGACTTCGACAGGATCTACACCGAAGAGTACAACAACGCATCCTACATGGGAGAGGTCATCGTACCCGGGAGGGAGTACGAGCTGAGCTACCTGGAATGCACGTGCGAGAAGGTGAAGTCTGGGCTGAGGAGCGACCCCGAACAGTGCGAATGCTCGCGTCAGAGCGTCTTGTATATTCTGTCGCAGCTCGAGCCGGAAAGCGAATTCGACGTCCGGATAGTCGATACGATTCTCAGGGGTAGCAATCGCTGCACTTTCAGGATAAAGAGGTCACCTGCGTAGCAGGGACATCCATCACGGCATCATGAATTGCATCAGTGAGATGGTCATTCTTTACCGATAGCACGCGGTATGGGATCATAGCTGCATCGGAATGAAAGCTTTTTCAACTGTCATCCCGTTGGCTGGCAGAGCACATCAAGGGTGCAAAAACAGATAGACGCCTGATACGATCAAACCGCCTTCTCTGAATATCAAGCCCTACAGTGCAACCAGTCCTAAAGGCTCGCAGACGTTGTAATCGGGGAAATAATCATCGTGAAAAAGAACACCAGATGTCTCTACACAAACAGCTTCGAAGCCTTTCTCCAAGAAAGCAAAGAAGCGATATTCAGTACGCTTTGCGATAACTATCACGGTGATGCGCTAACCACAACTCGAGAAGCGTGGATGGGCGAAATCGAATTACTCCAAAACGCCCTTGTCCCTTGGAGGGAGTCCGATGGTCGAATAGTCTTCGAGTATGACATCCCTCGCCTTGGCAAGCGCATCGACGTAGTGCTCTTACTGAACGGAATCGTGTTCTGCCTTGAATTCAAGGTCGGGCAGTCTAGCATTCTCGAAAGCGATCTCGACCAAGTGCTCGACTACGCCTTGGACCTGAAGAACTTCCATAAGTTCAGCGAGGACAAGCTGATCGTTCCCATCCTCGTTGCAACGAAGCACCATGGCGCCTCGATCTTGATCCAGCAATCTATCTACGATGACAGGGTGGTAAACCCCCTCGTCGCGGGAGCGGATTGCATTCAGGATCTGATACGCGAAATAGTCGACCAATATCCTCATGAGAATCCAGTCGACGAAAACTGGATCATCAGCCCGTATGCACCGACGCCCACGATTATCGAGGCAGCGCGCACACTCTACGAGAGTCATTCAGTAGAAGACATCACAAGACATGAAGCAGACCAGGTTTCCACAGATCGCACGATCGCATACATCCTAAAAGTAATCCAGAAGAGCAAGAAAAATGGCGATAAGAGTATTTGCTTCGTAACAGGAGTTCCCGGCGCCGGCAAAACACTTGTCGGTCTTGAGGTCGCTGTAAAGCAAACTTACCAAGGCCTCGATACTCCCGTTGAAGACGAAAACGCGGTATATCTTTCGGGTAACGGACCCTTGGTTGCGGTGCTAACCGAAGCGCTTGCAAGGGACAACTACGAAAAATGCAAGGCACGCGGCGAATCTAAGAAGAAGACCGACGCCAAGCGGGAAGTAGGCAAATTCATCCAAATCATCCACCGTTACCGCGACAATATGCTGGCAAAGATTAAAAACCCCGTAGAAAATGGCATACTCGAAATCGACCCAGAGAAGGCCGTAAAGCAAGCTGCTACAGGATATGGCGAAGTGGAACATGTCGCGATCTTCGACGAAGCGCAGCGTTCGTGGACGCACGAACGACTGGCAAACTACCTCAAACGCGGTGGAACCTATGGCAACAAGCTGAAGGTGCCTAATTTCCCGATCTCCGAAGCCGCTTTTCTAATCTGGTCCCTTGACCAGCGCGAGGATTGGGCAACCATCGTGTGCCTTGTTGGCGGAGGTCAGGAAATCCACACGGGAGAAGCTGGAATAACTGAATGGATTAATGCGCTCAACGATATCTATACACATTGGAAGGTCTACATCTCGCCACAGTTGACCGAGCCAGAATACGCAGAAGGCAGGGTCAACGAGTTGCTGGAGAAGAACAAAAACGTCACCTATTCCGATCGTCTGCATCTGAGCGTTTCGCTGAGATCCTATCGAGCCGAGAAGCTCTCGTCTTTCGTTCATTCACTGCTTGCAATTGATGGAAATGCTCCCTCGATTTTTTTGGAAATCAAAGACAAGTATCCGATTGTTTTAACGCGAGACTTCGAGAAGGCGAAGGCGTGGCTCCACGATAAAGCGCGTGGAGCTGAGCGAACCGGAGTCCTCATTACGAAGGAATCAGCTCGCTACAAACCGTTGGGCGTCCATGTCCTTGCGCCTGGGGACGAGAATGCAGTCCACTGGTTCCTCGAGGATATAGTTGACACCCGATCTTCCAACTACCTCGAGGATGCTGCCACGGAAATCCAGGTGCAGGGTCTAGAGCTTGACTATACCTGCGTGCTGTGGGATGCCGACATGCGCTATGAAAACGGAGCCTGGCGCTTCTACAAGTTCAACGGTAAGACGGAGTGGAGAGAGATCGTCGATAACACCGAAAGCAAGCATGAGCAGATGAAATACATGCTCAACGCATACAGGGTATTGCTTACACGCGCGCGAGCCGGAATGGTTATTTGCGTGCCGAAAGGCAATAACCGCAAGACATCAATGGGCTTCCCCGAAGACGCTACGCGCATGCCGAAATACTACGATGACACGTTTAATTACCTGAAAAGCTTGGGTCTCGAAGAGATATAGGCCGATACTTCCGAAATGCATGTTACACAAGTGACGAAGGCAGCCACCCACCCCCAACCTTATAATTCCCCTCATGGAAGCAGATTCCGCAAACATACTCACCGACATCAGGGACAGGCGCGCATTCCGCGAGTGGCTCGAGCGATACCACGCCACCGAGGTCGAATGCTGGGTCGAGGTCAAACGCGGCCGACCGGCGGGCGAGGGCGTGTTCTGGTACCTCGACGCCGTCGAGGAGGCGCTCTGCTTCGGCTGGGTGGACAGCATCCACAAGGAGATCGGCGGCGTGCGCCTGCAGCGCTTCACGCCCCGCAAGCCCAGAAGCGCCTGGACCGAGCTCAACAAGGAGCGCGTGCGCAGGCTCGAGGCACTCGGGCTGATGACCGACGCGGGCCGTGCCGTCCTGCCCGCCATGGGGCCGAGGAGCTTCCGCGTTGATCCCGACGTGCAAGCCGCGCTCAAGGCCGCGCGGTGCTGGACGAAGTTCAGGCAGTTCCCTCCCCTGTACCAGCGCGTCCGCGCGTACAACGTGGCCTTCTACAAGGGGCGCGACCCCGAGACGTACGAGAAAGCGCTCGCGAGCCTCATCGCGCGCACCAAGCGCGGCGAGATGTACGGCGAGTGGAACGACTACGGCCGGTTGCTGGACTACTAGCCCTCGTGTTCTACAATGCCAAAGAACAATCATCGGTCGCATCGGCATCCACCCCGGTCGCCGTTGATTGAATGCGAGCACGGTGCTGCATCGCCCACATGCCCCTGTAACCAATTCTTTACAACTGTTGTAGCAACCCATTAACACGTGCTGCATGTTTTCCGCCGTCGCAAATAATCGCGACGGCTTTTTCACGCCCAAAGCCGAGAGGGCAAAACACGCCAATTTACTCTTCGATTAACGCCATTGGCGATTCGCCGTCGAGGGGCCAGCACACGAGACGGGGGCGAATCGTTCGCAATGCGATCGGAGCTGCGAAGGGGGTTCGCACAGCCCGTCGAAGCAGCGCAACGAGAGAGGAGCTATCGGTGGACAAACAGGGAATCATCGATGCAAGCAAGAAGGCGCATGAGGAGGATCGCGTATTCTACACGTCGTGCCCGGCCAATGGCTGCTGGGACTCCGCGTGCATCCTCAAGTGCCACGTGAAAGACGGCAAGGTCTTCTCGATCGAGCCTGACGACACGGTCAACGCCAACGACAGCCGCGAGGACTGCGGTTGGGAGAACATCTGGCACGGTCAGGTGCAGATGCGCCCGTGTGCCATGGGTCATTCGTGGAAGAAGGAGCTCTACGCCGAGACTCGCCTGCTTCACCCGATGAAGCGCGTGGGCGAAAAAGGTGCCGGCAAGGGCTATTTCGTCGAGATCAGCTGGGACGAGGCAATCGACACCATCGCAACGAAGATGCAGGAAATCCGCGACAAGTACGGCCCTTACGGAATCATGCACTGCATGTACCCGAGCTTCGAAAAGAACGCGCTGCCGTTCGCCCCGTGGTGGGAGGCTGGCTTCGGCGCATGGGGCGAGCACTCGACTTCCGGCCATGCAGCCGGCGAGATGCTGCACCTGGGCATCG
>CACZIP010000075.1 GCA_902781245.1 uncultured Coriobacteriaceae bacterium
GTTTTCGAAGAGCGGTGGCAATCGCTGGGCATCTTCATCGTCGATACGACTCGCACGCACCCTGCGTTCGAGCTCGGAAAGCACCATTGCCGGTGAATCTTCAAGCGAAAGCGCAGCCCCCATGGCCGCGAACAAATGGGCATCAGGAGGCTTGATGCCGTCTTCCCTGCCAAGCCCCAGCTTCTTGCGAAACGTCATGACCAACGCAGGTATGTGCTCGAACGGGCCTCCCAGAAACACGACTTTCCCTGTGATTGGTCGCCCACACGCCAAGCCACCGAGCGTCTGACGTGCAACTGCATCAAGGGCGCTCTGTGCGATATCGGCCTTGCGAGCTCCGGCATTTATAAGCGGCCGCACGTCCGTTTGGGCAAACACAGCACATCGGCTCGCTATCGGATAGGTTCGCTGCGATCCGAATGCAAGCTTGCTGATATTGCGCGTACGCTCGCCGAGCATGCCGGCAATTCCGTCAATGAAATCACCCGTTCCACCAGCGCAAGTCGCGTTCATGCGCTGCTCGACATTGCCGGTCAGATACGTGATTTTCGCATCTTCGCCGCCCAGTTCTATTATGCAATCGGCATCTGGATAGCGCTCCTTCACGGCGCCCGTCGTCGCCACCACCTCTTGCACGAATGGCACGTCCAGCGCCTTGGCCAATGCAATGCCCGCCGAACCCGTTATAGCCACAGGCAAGTTCATATCGCCATAGCGCCAAACGGCATCGTGTAGCAGCTCTGCAAGCGTGGTCAGCACATCGCTTCGATGCCGGTGGTACATTCCGAACACAATCTGTCCGCGCTCGTCGAGCGCTACGAGCTTGATCGTCTTCGAACCTGCGTCAATGCCAAGTGCAACAGGCTCGTTGTCGTTAGTGATGATGTTTGAGGAGCGCCGTGACCACCATGAATTCCATTTGCGTGCACCTGTCGAGACCTTCTCCGAGGAATCTGGCTTGGTATCCACCCGCCCATGATGCGGTGGAACGGAGCGCTTGTTGTGGGGCGTCTCAAATCTAACCATGATTGTTTGATTTTACGACAACAGGCACAATCCTAGAGCTGCAGCTTACTTGCGCGCGTCCTCGCGGGCTTTCACCTTGTCGGCGTTCACAAACAGGATGGCCAACGCCAGCAGTGGCAAACACGCGAACACGCGGTACATGACCGCATAGCCCGCTGCACCCGCAAGAAGACCTGCGAAAATGGCGCCTAGTCCCATGCCACCATCGTATCCGACGTAGAACGTGGCTGTAGCCGAACCGCGTCGCGCTTTCTCGATTCCAGCGACTGCCATGGTTTGGAATGTCGCATAGCATGTCGCGTATCCAACACCGTTGAACACAGCGCCGAGAGCAAGTACGGGAAAGCTGCTCGCGAAACTCAGCGTGAGCATCGACAAGCACATGCCCGCCATGCCAATGAGCGCTGCCGGACGATAACCTCGCCGGTCGACGAATTTCCCCATGAACGGGCGTGAAGCCACGACGGCCAACGCTTCCACGACAAAGAACCATTGCACGCCCGTGATGCCGCGCAACTCGCTCATCACAGGGACAAACGAGGTCATGGCGCCATAGCATGCCGTGACGAAGAACATGATGCAAGCGGGTAGAATCGAGCGTTGTTCGAAGAATGTCTTGAGATTCAATTTGACCCTCGGCTTTTGCGCCACAGGCTCGAGTTCCTCGATAACCTCGACACCCTCTGCACGCGCCTTCTCGGCAGCCAACTCGTCCGGTGTTTTGACGAAACGCGAGCACACGAACGCAAGTGCAAAGAAGCAAGCGCTCACCAATACGGATACTTGAGCGCCGAACGAATAGTAGATTGCCAGCGAAGCGCCCGGAGCCAGCACCGATGCGATGGCGTTGCCCTGCGTGAACCAGCTCATGCCCTCTCCGAAGCGTTTCTGAGGAATGATGTCGGATGCAAGTGTGGGCGACGCAGTGTTTGCCATGCCCCATCCGAGACCCTGGATGAAGCGGATAACCAAGACGAGACTCACAAACGGCAGCAGGGCAAACAGCACCGAAGCAAAGCACATGATGAGCAAGCCGAGGCCTAACACACCCTTGCGCCCAAATCGGTCGATGGCCACGCCCACGATCGGACGCATGAACACCGTTGCCAGCGTGTAAACGCCCGCGACGAACCCGATAACCGCCTCAGGCGCACCAAGATCGCGGAAATGCAGCGGCAGCAGTGATGGCAGCATTCCGAAACCGCAAAACAGAAAGAAATTGGCAAATGTGACCATGACAAAGCTGCGTGTCCACAGCTTCGGTTGTTCTTCGATTTCTCCCACCCAACAGCCTTCTTTCCAAAACCCGACAATGAAAACAGCTTCTATTGTCGAGCTTCGGAAAAAACACCCCTCATACCACAAACATGAACTTGCTTGCATACACGGCCTGAGAAAAACGATGATGCTAAACTGATTGGAGACAACGAAAGGACACGATGATGCACGACGAATCGACTCACGAAGCTCAAATCACCCTCGACGAAACCATGCCCGACGAAGAACTCCTCTACGACCTGGCTGATCTGTTCAAGGTGTTCTCCGATACGACACGCATCAAGATACTGTATTCGCTTATGACCGAAGAGCGGCGCGTCGCAGACATCGCAGAGACCATCGGTGCAACGCAAAGCGCCGTATCCCATCAGCTGCGCATCTTGAAAACCGCACGGCTTGTGAAATTCCAGCGCGACGGCAAGAGCATCATCTACTCACTTGCAGACGACCATGTCTACACGATGCTTGCACAGGGATTGAGCCACATCTGCGAGTAATAATCGTTTGTCACGTTTTACCTAAAGTTTAATTCATCGGATATTGCGGCCCCGATGCGGGCGGCATCTGCTCGAACGGCATGGGGTCGTCCTGCCCGCGCCAGTGCGGCACGTCAAACTGCATGGTCCAATAGCCGACTGCACGAGCCACAATTGCCTCGATAGCCATACCGGCCACCACTGCAAAGAAGATAAATGCGATGAGCAAGAGTGCCGCAATGCCGCCGATGCCGGCAATGGCTGCGGTGCTAGGATCGCCACCTCCGGAAGCGCCGTAACCGACGGCGATGATGGCGAGCACGCCAATAGTAACCACTATGGTGATGACAACTGACAGGATGAGTCCAAGCAGCAAATTCATGCCGAAGATGCGCATGATGCCGCCTGTATCTTTGCGCATCATGCTCCAAATCTTGCCGAGCTGGAAGCCCGGTGAGAGGCGATCGTAGATAGCCGAGCGCATAAACGCGACCCACATGGGGATGGTGACGACCAGGGCCAGCAGCATACCAACGAGGTAAAGCAACGCTCCAATGCCTGCGGACGCAGCACTACCCGCACTCGCCAACGAAGAGTTCTCGCTGAAACCGTAAAGGCTTGCATAGAACATGGAGCCCTGCATGCTGGTTCCTATGTACGCGATGACGGTTGGGATGAGGGAGAACACGAACGCAATCACGAACAGGAACCATCCACGTCGCCAGAACTTGCCATCATCGTTCGAGAAGATGCTGGCCGGCATGGGCTGATGAACACCCCAGGCGATTTCGCGAGCCCATCCATACAGGTAGCCGTACGACACAATCGATCCGAAAATCGGGATGAAGTTGACCAGTGCCAGCAGGCACATCTTTCCAAACCATCCCGGGGAGTTCTTGACATCGTTCCACGCTGTCTGGAAGTATTTAATCTGCATGTGAGTGCTCCTCACCTACTTCTTGATGTACAACGCCCATGATAACGAAAAGGGGCGCCGAAGCGCCCCTTCCGATTGAGTCTGTGACTCGCTTGTTACTTCAGGGTAACAGCAGCACCAGCTTCCTCGAGCTTGGCCTTGATCTCCTCGGCCTTGTCCTTGGCAACGCCTTCCTGGATGGCCTTCGGAGCGCTCTCGACAGCTTCCTTGGCTTCCTTCAGGCCGAGACCGGTGATCTCGCGGACAGCCTTGATGACAGCGATCTTGTTGTCGCCGAAGCCCTCGAGCACGACGTCAAACTCGGTCTTCTCCTCAGCCTCAGCAGCAGCGCCAGCAGCCGGACCAGCGGCAACGACAGCAGCAGGAGCAGCAGCGGAAACGCCAAACTCTTCCTCGATCATCTTGACGAGCTCGGAAGCCTCGAGCAGGGTCATTTCCTTCAAAGCCTCAATAATCTCTTCTTTGGTAGCAGCCATTTCTGCATTCCTTTCGTTTCGGGGCGGGCACCGTGCCCGCCTGCGACCTTGCGGTCTTTACTTGTCATGTCATGCGGCAATCAAGCCGCGGTTGCTGCGATTACGCAGCCTTCTGATCGGCAACCTGTTGGATTGCGCGGGCAAGACCGCTCGGCACGCCGTTGATGGAAACGGCAAGGCCGCGTGCGACACCGGAAATGGCGCCAGCGATCTGGGCGATGAGAACCTCCTTGGAAGGCAGCGAGGCGATAGCCTGCACCTCGTCGGCTGCGATGAACGTGTTGTCCATCATGCCACCCTTGACTTCCAGCTTCTTGTTCTCCTTCGCGAACTCGGTGATGGCCTTGGCGGCGGCGGCTACGTCGCCGTCACAGAACACGAAAGCGGACGGGCCTTCGAGGATAGCGTCCATGTTGACGAGGTCGAGCTCGGCGAGAGCCTTCTTCATGATGGTGTTCTTGTACACCTTCATGATGGCGCCGGATTCGCGGATTGCACGGCGGAGAGCTTCGGTCTCCTTGACGGTCAAACCACATGCGTCGACGACCCATACAGCGTTAACGCCTTCGAGGTCAGCCTTGATGTTCTCCATCATCTCTTGATTACGAGCATTGGGCATTGAGTGCACCTCCTTTCTTTTTCAAACTCATGTTCCGCACCTCAGGCGGGATCGAGTCCGAAAAAGAAACGACCCCTGCGTCCAAAGACAGCAGGGGTCGCACGCAATCGATCGGTACAACCACCTCGGCGGGCCGCTTTCGCGATTAAACCTTGCGGTACCAGCTGTCTTCGGTAGCGGAACTGCTAACAGTTCTGCTGCGATTAAGCAGCCTGAATATAATACCTGTTACACGTTGCCTTGCAAAGAACTTAACGGTTTCTCCACTATCAGCCGCAGTGGCGAGAAAATTGCCATTTCCCCCAATCACGCCCCATTTTCAGGTTTCGCTGATGCCGAACTTTCGGAAGTCGCCTCAGTCGAAGCTGCTGAAGCAGAGGCGGCCGATGCAGACGAAGCTGACGAAGCGGCGGCCGATGCATCAGATGGCTTTGCTTGCTCTGGAGCATCATCTCTCAAACCCGATGTGATTTCGCTCACCGTGCACGTCGGCGTGTTCTCGACAAACGTGAACGAAATGTCATCGCCGACCTTGTAGCTGACGATCTGGATGGCGCCCGGCAGCACGAAATCGTAAATCGCATCGTCGCCTTCGAGCGTCACGTAGAAGTGCGAGTTGCCCTCAATGACAGCCTGGGCCATCGTGCGAATGGTGCCTTCCTTTTCTCCATACGTACCGGTGTCTGACAATTCATCAGCTGATATCGCACCGTTGGTGGCAAGCAGCGTTTCGTACGACTTTTGGCATTCGGCAACGGTATCGCCCACCGCAACGTTCTGATAGCGCTGGATGTCGATCATCGCGAACTTCTTGACCAGGCCGGCGCCGTCCTTGAGGGCCATGAAGTACGTCGGCTGATTCGACACATTGATGAGCAGCGGGAACGTGGAAGTGTAGCGGAGGTTCTGAACCTGGCCCTCTGCGGACTCCATCGCCGAGACCTCGGTGGCACCAGAAACCGAGTAGTAGTGCGATTCGGCGGTGCGCTGGTTGACCAGCACGAACCCGACGATCGAGTTGTCGGCCGTCGCCGACGTCACGCCTGTGTAGACCCACACATCGTCGTCTTTGGCAATGTAGTTGTAACCGAGCTGGCCATTGCTGCCAGGTGTTGTCTGAACGACGCCCGACTGACCGAGCCACGAATTGAACCAGCCGTTCTTGTACGCACCAGACCAGTTGTACTGACGGAGAAGCAATTCGGCCGGATAGACGCGGTCAACCCACTGCGGAACATCCTCAAGCGAAAGCTCCTGACATTCGCCCGTCGATGCGTTGCACAGCACCACATGGTCTACAGTCTCGCCGCCGAACAAGCCGATCGTGTATTTGCGGATCGGGCAAATCCACCACGGCTGTCCATCTTCGTCGATCTCGAACGATTTCTCGTCGAAGATGTAGAACGGGTACTTCAGCTGGATGTAGCGGTCGATGTTGCGCGCAAGCGGCTCGGATGCCGTGTACTTCATGCCGTTGCCCTCGCCCAGGCGCACGATCTCGGCATCCTGCGTCGTCATGTTGACGAGCGAGTAAGCCGGTATGCCTTCTTCGCGGTTGGTCAGCCACTTGAACAAGTCGGCGTAACCGAGCGGGCTCACGCGAACCGGCGCGCCCTTGTAGTTGATCTGGCTATAAAGGTTGTCGATCTCGAACTGGCTGACGTAATCGGGAATCGAACCCATTTCGCGATTGCCCAGAAGGATTGCCGAATCGCGGTCGATAACGGGAATCTGCGAGTAGTTGACCTCTTGAATGTCCTCGGCAAACGTCATGGTGTCGGTCTGCAGCACATCAGCGTACTTCTTCGCGTTGCCTGGGAACAGCGACAGCGACAAAACCCAACCGATGAGACCCAGCGCCAAGATAACAATGGGAATAAACGAGAGCACTTTGAAGCTCTTCGATTTCGTGGGATTCGGGTCGAGCTTGCTGTCGCCCGTCTCGTAACGGCGGGAACGCGTACGGAAGAACAGGAAGAACGGCAACAAGATAAAGATGGTGAAGAACATCCACGTGTCGACGCTGTTCACGCTGATGGGCGGATGGAACCACCAGTAGGCCGCAAGCAAGATGACCACGGCCAACACGATGGCCAATGTCAACGTGCGTTTCGACCATGTTGCCATGCGGTCGCCCAATGAGCCCGAGAACTCGACGTGGGGAATGCGTCCACCACCGCGGAAGCCACCGCCACCGCCGCCATTAGAATCGCCCGAATCGTCAGGGCTGTCGCCTGAGACGTCAACGGGGTCTTCGCGCTTCGGGCCGTTGCCGCGCCCTCCGCCAATCTCATCAACGTCGATGCCCGACTGCTTCAGAGCTTCGAGCAAAGATTCGATTCCACTAGCCATGTTGTTCCCTTCCTCTATCGAACCGTCATGGAGAGGGTCTTCTCTCCATGACGGTTTCCCGCTAGAGCCTGCTTGCAACAGCGTCGATGAATTCCTCAGTTGAAAGCGTGCAAGGATTCTCGAGCGTGGTGATCCGAGCTAAATCGCCCGTCATCTCGCCTGCCTCGATGGTGGATAGCGTTGCCTTCTCGAGACGGTCGGCGAAACACACGAGGTCTGGCAGCTCATCAAGTTCGCCGCGCTTGCGCAACGCACCTGTCCACGCAAAGATGGTTGCCACCGAGTTGGTAGACGTGACCTCGCCTGCAAGATGCTTGTAGTAGTGACGTTGCACCGTGCCGTGAGCTGCCTCGTATTCGTAGACACCCGTCGGTGACACGAGCACGCTCGTCATCATCGCCAAGCTTCCGAATGCGCTGCTGACCATATCGCTCATAACGTCACCATCGTAGTTCTTGCACGCCCAGATGAACCCGCCGCGCGCCTTCACGACGCGGGCGACCGCATCGTCGATGAGCGTGTAAAAGTATTCGATTCCCGCCTCTTCGAACGCCTTCGCATAATCAGCTTCGAACACCTCTGCGAAAATGTCCTTGAAGCGATGGTCGTACTTCTTCGAGATGGTGTCCTTCGTCGAGAACCAGACGTCCTGTTTGGTGTCCAGCGCATAATTGAAGCAGCTGCGCGCAAAGCTCTCGATGCTTGCATCGAGGTTGTGCATGCCCTGCACCACTCCTGCATTTGCGAATTCGTGAACGAGCTCTCGTGTCTCGGTGCCGTCGGCGGCCGTGTAGACAAGCTCGACCTTCCCTGCTCCGGGCACGATCATCTCGGCGTTCTTGTAAACATCGCCATAAGCGTGACGGGCGATGGTGATGGGTTCTTTCCAACAGCTCACGACCGGATCGATGCCCTTCACGAGGATCGGTGCGCGGAATACCGTGCCATCAAGCATCGCGCGGATGGTCCCGTTCGGGCTCTTCCACATCTGCTTCAAGCCGTATTCCTCGACACGCGCAGCGTTCGGCGTGATCGTCGCGCACTTGACGGCGACACCCAGCCTTCTAGTCGCTTCAGCAGATTCGATGGTGATGGCATCGTCGGTTGCATCGCGGTTTGCAAGACCGAGGTCGAAGTATTCGGTTTTCAAATCGACATACGGGCAAATCAGGCGCTCCTTGATGAGCTGCCAAATTATGCGCGTCATTTCGTCGCCGTCCATTTCGACAAGCGGCGTTTTCATTTCAATTTTTGTCATATAGCTCCCTGGATGCGACGAAATAGCGCTTGTCCCCCGCATCGTTGCTCACTAGATCAAGCTT
>CACZIP010000076.1 GCA_902781245.1 uncultured Coriobacteriaceae bacterium
TCTTCGCGTTGCTTCGAATTAAGCCACATGCTCCGCTGCTTGTGCGGGCCCCCGTCAATTCCTTTGAGTTTTAGCCTTGCGGCCGTACTCCCCAGGCGGATAGCTTAATGCGTTGGCTGCGGCACGGAGGGGCGGTCCCCCCACACCTAGCTATCATCGTTTACGGCTAGGACTACCAGGGTATCTAATCCTGTTCGCTCCCCTAGCTTTCGCGCCTCAGCGTCTGTCGCGGCCCAGAGGTCTGCCTTCGCCATCGGTGTTCCTCCCGATATCTGCGCATTCCACCGCTACACCGGGAATTCCGACCTCCCCTACCGGACACGAGCGCGCCAGTTCGGGACCCGGCTGGGGGTTGAGCCCCCAGATTAGAGGTCCCGCTTGGCGCGCCGCCTGCGCGCGCTTTACGCCCAATGAATCCGGATAACGCTCGCCCCCTACGTGTTACCGCGGCTGCTGGCACGTAGTTAGCCGGGGCTTCTTCTGCAGGTACCGTCGATGTCTTCCCTGCTGAAAGCGGTTTACAACCCGAAGGCCTTCGTCCCGCACGCGGCGTTGCTGCGTCAGGGTTGCCCCCATTGCGCAATATTCCCCACTGCTGCCTCCCGTAGGAGTCTGGGCCGTATCTCAGTCCCAATGTGGCCGGTCGGTCTCTCAACCCGGCTACCCGTCGTAGGCTAGGCGGGCCTCTACCCCGCCTACTACCTGATGGGCCGCGACCCCATCCCGCGCCGCAAAGGCTTTCCCGGGAGGGCCATGCGGCCCTCCCGGCGCATCCGGTATTAATCCCCCTTTCGGGGGGCTATCCCGGTGCGCGGGGCAGGTTGGTCACGTGTTACTCACCCGTTCGCCACTCTATTTCCGGCCGAAGCCGGTTTAACCGTTCGACTTGCATGTGTTAGGCACGCCGCCAGCGTTCATCCTGAGCCAGGATCGAACTCTCCGTTCGAAAATGCTCTTCAAAACAAATTAAATGCTCTTCAAAACAAATTTAAGTGTTGCCCGAATCATTGATTGACAGTAAGCGCCCTGCTTTGAAACAGGGTCCAACTATTCGATTCTTCGTCCGTTCCAGTATCCGGTTCTCAAGGTTCCGCCCCGGCCCGAAGGCCAGGTGGGAGGGGGTTTTTGAGGCCCCGTCCGCTTCCGCTCCTCGCGAAGCGGCGATTGAATATATTACCTTGCTAGCATGGTGTAGTCAATGATTCAAAACCGTCTCCACAAAGCCGACAAACATCAAAACAGGCAATTCAACAACTTGGGGGAAGACGAGCTCATAGGCACAATCTGTAGGGTTTAGACCCCTCTCATGAGGGACACGCCCGGGTGCGTTTAATGGGACATTAAAGAAATTAAGGCGGGTTTTCACCCGACCGTAGTCAATATGCAACGAAATGAATCCGAAGAGCCGGAAACTAGCGCGCCCGCCTTTTCTCGGCGGGCGCGCTAGTTTGAGACGATAAAGCGTCAAGCGAACATCATGTTTGGCTGAGCGGATCCCGTTTCAGTTGCGTGTTTGCTTTAACTTATATAGTTAGACAAGCTTCACGTACTTGCGCTTCCCCACTTGCAACGTGGCTCCTTCGAGCATCGCAGGATCGACGTTGTAGGCCTTGGCGGGAACGGGTTCGCCATTCACCTTCACGCCGCCACCGTCGATGAGTCTACGCGCTTCACCCGCACTGCCGGCCAAACCTGCGTCGGCAAGAAGCTTCGCAAGATAAACCTTGCCCTGGTCGTTCGGCGTAAGGTCGGCTGCGAACTCGGGGATGTCGGTTGGAATCTCATGCTGCTTGAATACGAGGTCGAACTGAGCCTCAGCCGCCTGTGCTGCCTCTTCGTCGTAGTAAGCCGCAACGATGTTGCGAGCCAATGCGCGCTTGACCTTGTTGGGATGCAGCTCGTCAGCAGCAAGACCGCGCTCGATCGCATCGATTTCATCAACCGGAACCGTCGAGGCCAGACGATAGTACTTGACCATCAGCTCATCGGGAATGGACATGACCTTGCCGAACATATCAGCCGGTTCGTCGGTAACGCCAATATAGTTACCGTAGCTCTTCGACATCTTCTGCACGCCATCGGTGCCTTCGAGCAAGGGAAGCGTCAGGCACACCTGAGGCTCCATGTCCATTTTCTCCATGAGCTCACGGCCAGCAAGAAGATTGAACAGCTGATCAGAGCCGCCCAGCTCGACGTCGGCCTTGATGACGACCGAATCGTATGCCTGCATAATTGGATACAAGAATTCATGAACGGCAATCGGCTGGTTGGTGGTGTAGCGATTGTGGAAGTCGTCACGCTCGAGGATGCGAGCAACCGTGAACTTGCCGAGGAGCCCCAACAGGTCTTCGAGTTTTAAGTCGAGCAGCCACTCGGAGTTGTAGACGAGCGTCGTCTTTTCGGGATCGAGCACCTTGAACGCCTGGTCGACATATGTCTGGGCGTTATGCTTGACCTGCTCGGCAGTCAGTTGCGGACGCGTCGAGTTGCGACCAGACGGATCGCCGATGAGAGCCGTGCCATCGCCGATGATGAGCGTGACCTGATGGCCGAGATCCTGGAACTGGCGCAACTTGCGCAACGGAACGGCGTGTCCGATGTGGATATCGGGCGCTGTGGGATCAACACCAAGCTTGATGTTCAGCGGCTGGTTGCGCTTGAGCTTCTCCAGCAAAGCGCTCTCAGGCACGATGCGGTCAACACCAGACGCGATGATATGAAGTTGTTCTTCGGCGGGCAGCATTACTTTCCCTCTTTCTTTTCAATATTAAGCAGTGGGCGAAATTCTATCACGACACGCCGCGGAATAGGTGGCCCGTGGTCGTGTTTGGACGTTTGTTGATCGCCCTGCGCTCTGATAAGGCAAGATCTCGGGCGCGCACTGCACGGTTCACGGCTTCGGAGGCACCTTTCTTGTCCGTCAGCGTCGTATCGACCATAACGGCGGTGATGCCTATGTCGATCAGGTCGACAATATTCTGCGCAATATCGAGTTCGATGCCGTTGTACAGGTGGCTACGTCCGAGCATGTCGGTGACAACAGGGAAATCGAAGCCCTTGCGATCGACGAGGCGATGCCCCGTCGAACGACGCGAACATGTCTCACATTGCTCGTTGCAAGGACCCTGGCTCATCAAAAGGCAATGCTCGGTGATCATGAGTTCTTGAGACCCCATGACGGTCACGCCTAGCTCGAGCGCAGACGCACGGGCAATGTCGTCGATTTGGCCGAGCGTGAGTTCGGGCGATAGCCATGCGCGCTCGACGCCCAATTCTTCGAACACCGCAAGCGTCGCAGCGTTCGTGATGGGAACATGTGAGCCGACCTCGACCCTTGCACCACAATCGATTGCGCGAATCACCGAAGCGAGACTGTCGGCATATACGAGCTTGCCCTCGCGTACGTAGTCCCACAAATCGAACGACAGCTGGTATTCGCGGACCGACGGAAGCGGATCGTGATCGATTGTAGGCAACGCCATAACGCACTGTTTCGGATAGCCGGCCTGTTCGGGATCGTCCTGCCGAACGCCCGCCGAAACCGATTGGCCACGACGGAAGTTGAGGACCGGCACGTAGACGGCATCGGCCCCAGCGCGTTTGGCCGCACGGGCGCACGACGGATTCGTCGCCCATGCCACGACTTTGCATGTGCGTTCACGAGCTCTCTTGGTGGCAAATTCACCCTTTCGAGGGCTTTCATCCTCAGAGGAGAACTCGCCTACAGCTGCTCGGCTAATACTATGTAAGTTCAAATTTGTGCCTGCGCAAGCGGCTTCGTTCTCCTCTGAAGACGAAGCATATGATTCAAGCATGTTGGTTTTGAGAGCCTCAAGGGCATCAGCGCGGAGATGGTGGAGTTGGGAGAAACCGATGCCGATCCCCTCGGTCATTTCGACCGTGAGCGACGCTTCGTCCTCCAAAACGAACGGGGTTGTGCCCAGACGGTCTACATGGGCTCGAACATCCTCTTCAGAAACAGGACGGGTGCGGGCCATTTCGACGATATCGCCCCATGCTTCGCCTTTGCATTCCACACCATCACGAGACATTGTCTCGAAAACAACGTGCGTAGGGCGGCCGATGTTGAGCTCGACGGACCCGCGCACGGGAATGCGCGGCTCCATGGCGTCGTCAACAAATGCAGTAGCCGCATTTCGCACGCGGAACACACGATCGCCCTTGCCGACGCGCTGTTCAACGGCAACCCCAACCGTTCCATTGGCGAAAATCTTTGCGCTTGAAAGCGTTGCGGCGAAGTGCCCCTTGTTCGTCCAGAACTCGAGAACATCGCCGTCGTTGAGCTCAATTTCGGGTTTCACTTCAGCGAAACCGTCTTCCGCACGTGCTACGCGCCCCGCGAAAACGCCACGATTGTTCGGACGGCCATAGCTCATGATGTCGTTGCCGCGATGCCCTTCGAGATAGGCGGTCGTGAAGCCACGCGAGAACGCTTCGGCAAGGCGGGCTCGATGCGTTTCATTTGCCGGTATGCCCGAATCAAGCACTTCGCGGTAAACCGACACGACCTCGTGCACGTAATCGGCGGATTTCATGCGACCCTCGATCTTGAGAGACGCAACACCTGCTTCGGCAAGCTTGCCGAGTATGTCGATCGTGCACAAGTCACGCGGCGAGAGCAAGTGTTCGCCTTCAGCGGGCAACGCACCCTCGCGGCGGTCGCTATGCAACTCGTACGGCAACCGGCACGCTTGTGCGCAGAGCCCGCGATTGGCCGACCTTCCGCCGATCATCGACGACATGAGGCACTGCCCCGAATAGCAAACGCACAAAGCTCCGTGGGCGAACGTCTCGATTTCCATGCCAAAATCCGCAGCGATCTGCGCCAACTCAGCGATTTCCTCAATCGAAAGCTCGCGAGCAAGCGTCACACGTTTCGCGCCAAGACGCGCAGCTGCCTCAACCCCAGCCGCAGAATGGGTGTTCATCTGCGTCGAAATGTGCAGGGGAAGCTTTGGAACAGCGCGTCTGAGCTCGGCGGCAAGACCGACATCCTGCACGATAACGCCATCAGCCCCGGCAGCGTACACACCACGCGCAAGCTCAACTGCTCGCTGGAATTCGCTCGGAAGTATTTCTATGTTCATCGTGACGTATATCGACACGCCCCGCAGATGCGCATACTCGCAGACGCCTGGCAGCGTCTCGAGTGTGAAGTTGTCCGCATTGCGACGTGCATTGAACTCGTCGAGCCCGAGATACACCGCATCAGCTCCCGCCGAAACCGCAGCATGCAGACATGTTTCGTTCCCAGCAGGTGCCAGCAGTTCGGGCTTTATCGATAAGGCCACCTCAGCGCCCCTTTCCTTTATACAGGAGCACCAAAGGCAACTCCCTTGTTACCTATGCTCCCCCAGGCCTTCACAAGTGAAAAACCCCTTGAAGTATAATAGATGGGTATGCAGCGAAACCGAAACACACGGGAGCACCCACCATGAAAGCACGACGCAAGTTCCGCCAAGCGAAAAGTCACGCCATCCCATGGATAGCGCTTGTCCTCGTCATCGGCTTGGGATTTGTCGCCTACCGCGGAGTTGCAAGCGCAGTCTCTATCTATAATAGCTGGATTGCCGACCTACCCGCCATCAACAGCGAAGCGTTCAACTTCGCCGAGGAGTCGTACATGTACGCGAGTGACGGAACGACCGTTCTCGCTCATTTCCAACTTGAGAAGCGCGATCCAACCACGCTTGACAACGTCAGCGATTACGTGATCAAGGGCACGGTCGACGTCGAGGACGTCCGCTACTATGATCACAATGGAGTGGACCCCCAGGGCATTGCGCGTGCTATCGTCAGCAATTTGACGGGCAAACAGCTCGAAGGTGCGTCGACGATCACCCAACAGCTCGTACGCAACACGACGTTGTCGGAGGAAGCAAACGAGATCACTTTCGAGCGTAAAGCGCGCGAAATGGAGCTGGCTCTCGAGATGGAGCGCCAGTATTCCAAGGAAGAAATCCTCACCATGTATCTGAACACCATCAATTACGGTGATGGATGCTACGGCATCGGCGCAGCTGCCCAGAACTACTTCCAGGTATCTCCAAAGGATTTGACGCTTGCGCAAGCTGCCGCGCTGGTAGGTATTCCGCAATCGCCGACGAGGCTCAACCCCAAAGAGAACCCCGAGGCTTGCAAGGAGCGCCGCAATCACGTGCTCGAGCGCATGTTCGCAGCGGGCGATATTACCGAGAAGGAATATGATGCCGCCGTTGCAGAGGATCTGGTGCTGAACCCCGCTCCCGACGAGCCTGCTCAGGGCATTTTTGCATATCCCTATTTTACGAGTTACGTCCGCGACGAACTGATGAAGGAAGACAACATCTATGGCTGCTCGTATGCTGACCTGTTCGAAGGCGGCTTGAGAATCTACACAACGCTCGACAAAGGCATGCAGGAAATCGCCGAAGAATCATGTTGGGAGCAATACGAAACCATGGAAGACGGGCTTGATTGCGCGCTCGTCGCTATGGACCCGACAAACGGCTACGTCCTAGCCATTGTCGGCGGTCGCGACTTCTATGCAGACCAATGGAACATCGCAACGCAAGGTGGACGCCCCGCTGGATCCTCGTTCAAAGTGTTCACGCTTGCAGCCGCGATCGAGTCGGGCATTAGCCCAAACACGATGACTGACTGCACCGACCCGCTCATCTTGCCCGACGGTTCACAGCTCCACAACTTCGACAGCATCAACTATGGAGTGAGATCGCTGGCAAGCGCAACCGCCGTTTCTTCAAATACAGGCTTCTACCGCCTTTCACAAAGCCTCGGCGCAGATAAAACAATCGATATGGCGCACCGTATGGGCATAGATTCCGAACTATCGCACTACCCCATCATCACGCTGGGCACCGAAAACGTCACGCCCCTCGAGATGGCTGAGGCGTACAGCACGCTCGCAACAAACGGCATCCACCATGAACCGGTGGTCATCACGCGCATCGAGAACAAGGACGGCGAGGTTCTCTTTGAATCGCAGGATACGAGCGACGAAGCGCTCGACCCGAGAGTCGCTTCCGCTGTGACCAATGTGTTACGCGGCGTGTTCGAGCGCGCCGAAGGCACTGCATATGGATCGGGTCCCGCAAACGGCCAGCCTGTTGCCGGTAAGACTGGTACCGGCCAAGAGTTCCGCGATCACTGGCTTGTCGGATACTGCCCGCAGCTCACATGTTCGGTATGGATTGGCAGCCGCGACTACTCGTCAACGTCGGAGTATCTCAAAGCGAACAACCTGTGGCAGAACTTCATGTCCGCAGCACTTGCCGGCACGCCGATCCAACAGTTCACCGACGCCGGAAACCCGACATACTCCAACCAATACGGAACGACAACCAACGCGCAGGATCAACAAGCCCAGACTTACGGATACCAAACTGATAATGGCGTGCAAACGGGAGACAACGCCACAGCTGGGATCGAAACCCAGGCAACAGAAACTGGAAACTCTACAGAGCAGTAAAACCAAGGGTGGCCAACTCAACAGAAACAGCTGCGAAACCGTTTTACGAAAACGAAACGGCCGAAGGAATTGCCCCTTCGGCCGTTTTCATGTGCTGCAGATTACATGCAGCAGAACTTACGATTTTTGAGCCGCAGCTTCATCGCCCGCCTCGAGCGCGGCGACACCGTCATTGTAAAGCCCCTGAATCTCAGCTATGCGTTTGTCATATTCCGACCAATCGAAACCGGAGTTGCTTGCATCTGTGTAAAGCTCAATATACCCATCAAGCGCCTCGCGCAATTTCGAGGTGCCTTCGACATAGTTCTCTTGAATATCCGCCATGTCATCGGGCGCTTCGATGCTTTCAAGCTTGTCAAGCGTCTTGTATGCGTTGCCTGCTTGAGAGCGCATGTTGACGATGTCGCCACGCGAAACGGCGTCGACGAAGCCGTCGAGGCTGGCATCGAGCTCTTCCATCGTTTGGTTGACTTGCGACATATAAGCGCGGTTAGCTTGCTGCTCTTCGTTCATCGTTGCCGCGGGGCCACCAAAACAGCCGGTCATCAAGCATGCTGCAAGCGCGGTGGCACAGGCTGCAGCAGCGATTCTCGCAATAACGCCGCTCTTCATGTACTGAACTCCTCGAATTATCGTGTGCTGGATACCATCGGTTTTCGTATAAACCTTATCATCGTTTGACCACGAACAATCGTAAACCACGCGAAAACGCATAGGAATACTCCGTCCTGTTACCTTTTCGCAAGACGGGAATACGCATCGTTTATTGCTGGGATTAGGAAGCACTGGCGGAGGCGGCGCTCTTCTTCTCCTCTTCCTTCTTCTTCTCTTCCTCTTCCTTCTTCAAGCGTGCCTGGCGCTCGGCTTCGCTCTCGTAGTAGACATAGGTGCTGTGAATGTGACGATCGGGGTCGTCGTACGGTGTGAAAGCAGGGTACTCGGCATAGGGGAAATCTTCGGGCGTGATGCCGTAATAGTCCATGTAGTTGGTCGTGAACTGCCTGAACACCTCTGCACACGACCCTGTCGGAACCGACGATTGGTTTGTGGGGTCACCCACCCAAATGAATGCCGACACATGAGGCGTAATGCCACCGAACGTGATATCCATGTAATTTTCGGACGTGCCCGTTTTGCCTGCTACCGGCTGACCGTTCCACAAAGCAGCAGCCGTACCTGTTCCGCTCGTCACAACAGTCTCCATGGAGTCTGTTACAGCGCGTGTTTGCTCCGTCGTGAGCACCTGCGTTGCGCGCTGCGCAGGATCGGTATCGTCGACGATAACGTTGCCATGACGGTCTTCGATCGTGGTTATAGCGCACAAATCGTGATGCACGCCACCATTGGCAATCGTCGAAAACGCGTTTGCCATTTCGAGCGGTGTGACGTTCTCGACGCCCAGCGTGAGCGTCGAGTAGGCCGACTCTTCGTTCAGGGGGCTGGTGATGCCCATCTCATGGGCGGTCTTCGCCACCTCGGAGGGGCCTATCGAAGTGATGAGACGCACAAAACCCGTGTTGGATGACACGGTTAGAGCACCCGTCAACGTTCGGGTGCCGTAACTGACATTGTTGATGTTCTGCAGCGTATAGCCATCGACAGTGGCTGGCGACGTGCAATCCACGTAAGTCGTGTTGGGGTCTATACCCATCTTGATGGCCGTCACCAGCGTGAACACCTTGAACACCGAACCGCACGGACGACCGCCGCCGCCTTGGCCAGTTGCAAGGTTCACTTCGCTGGCATCGTAGTCAGATCCA
>CACZIP010000077.1 GCA_902781245.1 uncultured Coriobacteriaceae bacterium
TTGTTTCGCACGCCGATTCGATCATCGTCCGCAGCAAATTCAACGCATTCGTCCATGCCATATCCTCTCGATTCTGCTTGTATTGCCGGAATCGATACTAGGCACGCAATCCATTCAGGAAACCGTAGTGGAGTCTAGAAACCACCATTCTGCGAAGAGAATTAATTCACTTGAAGAGCAAGTTGTTTCCACGTCATGCCCCATGCACGTCTAGTAAATGGTTTGAAATGTTCGCACGAGCTTCTCTGAAACTCAGCGGAAGTTTCTAAAACAGAGTCTCCTGCATGAATGACCTGCAGAAAGACGAACGATGGATAGGCGACAATCCATGAGTGCGAATCGCCTCGATGTGTTGTGGAGAAGCGTATCCTTTATTCACGTCGAATTCGTATACCGGATAGCGTTCTGAAAGTTCGATCATCAAACGATCACGTTCAGTTTTAGCCACTATCGAAGCTGCGGCAATTGAAGCGCAGCGAGCATCGCCTTTCACGACATTTCTTTCACGCGGGTCTATATGAATTGGGTTCCCATCGATGAGGACAACAGAGACATTTGGAAGCACCGAATCGATATCTGCAAGAGCCAGGGTAAATGCCCGACGCAATGACATGGTCATTCCATCCCGATCGATATCGTTAGGCGAAATGTACGCAACTGTCCAGGCAAGAGCCTGCTCTTTGACAACCTGAGCAATCTCAAGTCTCTTTTCAGGGTTGATTTGTTTTGAGTCGTTGAGACCTCGTATATGCTCCGAATGCGAGAGAACCACTGCTCCAACTGCAAGGGGGCCAGCGACACTGCCTCGTCCCACTTCGTCAAGGCCCACGATGAGGTCCTCTGATTCTTCAGCGAAAGATTCCTCAAACACATAGAGCGATTCGAGTCGTTCACGCTCCTTCCGCTCCCCATCGAGTCTTTTCCTTGCTTTGGCTAATGCAGACTTGACGCCTTTGCGCGTGTCAGCAGACAAAGCACGTTCGAGCGCTTGGTATTCCTGCTCGTCAGCTTTGTCGAGCATGGCTTTGATTTGAGGAATCGTCATGTTCATGCAGGCATCTTAACAAAAAAGCCCGCACGATGTGCGGGCTTTACTTGTTGCGAAATCGCGATTAGCGGAAGGACTTTTCCTTGATTTTCGCAGCCTTGCCAACCTTCTTGCGCAGGTAGTACAGCTTTGCGCGACGAACGTCGCCACGACGAACGACTTCAATCTTGTCAATCTTCGGAGAATGAACCGGGAAGGTGCGCTCTACGCCGACCGAGAAGCTGATCTTGCGGACGGTGAACGTTTCGCGGCTGGAGTGACCATGACGGCGGATGACGTCACCCTGGAACACCTGAATGCGCTCGCGGTTACCCTCGACGATGCGGTAATGGACCTTGACGTTGTCGCCAACGTTGAACTCAGGAATGTCCTGCTTGAACTGCTGCTGCTCGATTGCGCGAATGATATCCATTTCTCTTCCTTCTATATGTTCGTGCCAAACCGCGTAGCGGTACTTGTCTCTAGACGCGATTTGTTAGTATATCCCCTGAACATCGGCTACGCAAGAAATAATGAAGCGAGACGCAAAATTCACAATCGATGCCAAAACTAGTGTCATTTTCAGTGCAACGCGAAGCGCTTTAGAAAACGATCATTGTGAGCAACGCATAAGCGACAACGCCTGCGACAGCGCTCCAGAGAAGCGATTTAGTCAATCGAGCTACAATGATGACGATTACCGAGGCAACGAGCGGTGCTCCCGCAGGCCATATACCTGCATCAAACATTCCAGGTGTGAGCAGGTCATTTGCAACAAGCGCAGCAAACGCGGCAGGTGGAATGTACCCGAGCGCCTCCTCAACGCGCTTGGGGAGCTCCTTCCCCTTCAATAGGAAAAGCGGCAAGACACGGCATGCAAGAATCGTCAATGCACATGTGACGAAGATGATCCAGAAATCTGTCCACGTTATTGGCTGCATGCATTACACCCTTTCCCGTATTCGAGAGAAGACGAATGCGCAAAGAACTCCAAACAGGGCCCCGAAGAAGATTGCGGGTCCAGAAAGGCCGATGAGCTTGCAAACAAAAACGCCGACGATAGCCATGATGGCAGCTACGATATTTGCTCCTGCGAGTTTTTGCGTGACGAGGAGGCAGATGAAAATCGAAGTCATGGCAAATGAGGCTATCGCAAGTGGAATGCCAATTGCATTCCCGATGAGCACTCCGATAACACACGAAATCGTCCAAGAGGATTGCGAGCAAAGGTTTACGAGCGTTGCACGCTGAACAGACCAGCCCCCTTGCTCGAATTGCTTGATGTTCACACCGAAGCTCTCGTCGGTGACTGTAGCGGCAAACCAGAACGAAAGTCGCTTTGAGACTTTCTCGCACCAAGGAGCGAACGCCGTTGCGTAGAGCATCTGGCGCGTGTTCACGAACGAAACACTTGCGATAATCGAAGCAATAGGCGAGCCGGCAAGCCACATGTTCGGAATCATGAACTGTCCAGCTCCGGAATAGAATAGTGCGCACATCAGGAAAACCTGAAGGGCATTTAGCCCAATCGAGGCTGAAAGTATGCCGCAGGGAATGCCGATTGCGACATACCCGAGCATGATAGGTAATGCTGCCTTGAAAGCAGCCTGTATGTTGTCTGAACTGAACACAAATGGCGATTATACGTCAAAGCCTTGCGTCGCAATGTCGTGTAACAAAACCTTTTTGTTATTTGAATCACAGCGCGGCTGAGTCCAAGCTCGCTAAATCGGAAGGCGAGAAAACACCTGCTTCCGTGACGATGCCCGTGATGTAGCGCGCAGGCGTTACATCGAATGCGGGGTTCCAAACATCAACTCCGTTGATTGGATGCTGTAACACCTCTTCAGGAGAACGCTGTTCGATGATTATTTGGGAACCATCTTCTAGGTTGAAGTCAATCGTCGAGCGTGGAGCGGCAACGTAAAACGGGATTCCATGCTCGTGAGCAAGAACGGCCAACCCATAGGTTCCGATTTTGTTTGCGGTATCTCCGTTTCTTGCAATGCGGTCAGCTCCGACAAGCACCGCATCAACAGTTCCTTGTGCCATGAGGCTTGCCGCCATGTCATCACAGATGAGTGTGACAGGTACGCCTGCGCGCGCGAGCTCCCATGCCGTCAGGCGAGCACCCTGCCCCACCGGGCGCGTTTCGTCTGCAAATACTCGATTGATTTTCCCCTGCTCTGCAGCACAGTAAACAATTCCAAGCGCAGTGCCGTAGAAATACGTTGCAAGGCTGCCCGCATTGCAATGGGTAAGAACGTTTGAGCCATCTCCAAGAAGTGCGGCTCCAAAATGGCCTATGGTGCGGTTCGTGGCTTCGTCCTCAGCCTCCATGCGCAAAACAAGATTGATTAGCTTATTTGGAACGTCAGACCAATCGATGCCTTTGATTTCCTCGAGAGACCGATTGATTGCCCATCTAAGGTTGACCGCCGTTGGTCGCGCAGTTGCGATTTCCTCCGCAACACGTTCAAGATCGCTTTGAACTCCGTTGTTTGACGCGAAGAGTGCAAGAGCCGCTGCGCCCCCAATTCCAATTGCAGGCGCACCGCGAACGGCAAGTGTCTGTATGGCATAGACGACTTGTTTCCAGTCGGCAGTTGTTTCAATGACAAGCTCATCAGGAAGCTTGCGTTGATCAATGTAGGAAAGCGCCACCCTTCCCTCTTCTGTCATGAATTCGAGCGAATGCGGTATCCGATTTATATCGAGCATGTTTCTAGCGCTTCTTTCATATAGCATCGTATCGAGTTGTTTAGAATGGTAGCGTAATCGAACACTGAGGAGCAAAGAGCATGAGCATCCACAAAAGCATAGCCGAACTGATTGGACAAACACCGCTTCTCGAACTCGTTAACTACGAACGTGAGCACTCGCTCGAAGCTACGCTTGTTGCCAAAGTCGAAATGGTGAACCCTGCAGGCTCAATCAAAGATCGTGTTGCGCTCGCGATGATCCAAGATGCCGAAGAGAGGGGTCTGATAGACGATCAAACGGTTTTCATCGAGCCGACGTCGGGCAACACCGGCATAGGGCTTGCGGCTCTAGCAGCTGCGCGAGGCAACAGGATGATCATCACAATGCCTGAAACGATGTCGGTGGAACGCCGCAATCTCATGAAGGCGTATGGAGCAGAGGTCGTGCTGACAGACGGCTCAAAGGGAATGACGGGCGCAATAGAGAAAGCGGATGAACTTGCGAGATCTATCGACAATTCGATTATTCCCGGTCAATTCACGAACCCCGCAAATCCAGCCGCTCATGAAGCGACTACCGGTCCAGAGATTTGGGAAGCTACAAACGGCACCGTCGATATCTTCGTTGCTGGAGTAGGCACAGGCGGCACCTTGACAGGCGCTGGGCGTTATCTTAAATCCAAGAATCCCGACATCCAGGTTGTTGCAGTCGAGCCTCAAGGCTCCCCCGTTTTATCGCAGGGTCATGCCGGCTCTCATGGATTGCAAGGCATCGGGGCTGGCTTCGTTCCTGCCACACTTGATACGACGGTTTACGATGAAGTTATCACGATCGAAAATGAGGAAGCCTATGAAGCGGGTCGAGAGCTTGCTTCCAAGGAAGGTTTGCTCGTTGGCATCTCATCTGGCGCTGCCGTTGCAGCTGCACGAAAGATTGCCGAGCGGTCGGAGAATGCTGGAAAATTGATCGTTGTCATCCTCCCCGACTCGGGCGAGCGCTACCTTTCGACAGAAATGTTCAATTTCTTATGATGACGTCGCCGAACAAAAACAGAGTGCTCATGGCCATGAGCGGAGGGGTCGACAGCTCCGTGTCGGCTCTTGTCCTGCGTGATGAGGGCTACGAGGTTGAAGGTGTTACGATGAAGCTCTTCGACAACGATGATGCCTTCATCGAAGATGAGCAGACATGTTGCTCGACGCGCGATGTCGAAGATGCGCGCCAAGTATGCCTTGAGCTCGGCATCCCTCATTTCGTCTATAACTTTACCGGCCCATTCGATACTGAAGTTATCGATCGATTCTGCAATTCGTACCTTTCCGGTCAAACCCCAAACCCGTGCATTGATTGCAATCGCTATATAAAATTCGGTTCGCTTCAAAAACGCCGCAAGGAACTTGGCTACGATTATGTTGCTACAGGTCATTACGTGAGGCGCGTCTTCAACGAACAGACTGGGCGCTTTGAGATCAGATGCGGGAAAGATGCAAACAAGGACCAATCGTATGTCCTGTTCCATCTTGACCAGGAAACGCTCGCACACATGCTGTTCCCGCTTGGCGATCTCTCAAAAAGCGAAGTGCGCCGTCTGGCTCAGGAAAATGGTTTTATAAACGCCGGTAAAGCGGAAAGTCAAGATATCTGCTTCGTTCCCGATGGCGACTATGCTTCGTTCATTGGGAAGAGAACGGGAAAGACTTTCGAAGCGGGCGAAATCGTGAACCGAGAAGGCACTGTACTAGGAAAGCATAATGGGCTCATACATTACACGATAGGCCAACGCAAGGGCATCGGCGTCGCAGCACGTGAGCCTCTCTATGTCTTCAAGAAAGACGTTTCATCTAATCGGCTTGTTGTTGACACAGATGCCAACACATTGTGCTCCTCTATCGAAGTGAATGATGTGAATTTCATTTCGAGAGCTCAACTCGATAGACCTGAGCATTTCCTTGTGAAAACTCATTACCGACAAACTGCACGCCCGGCCATCGTCGAGCAAGTCGGCGAGTCCACAATATCTATTACCTTTGATTCACCTCAACGTGCATGTGCTCCCGGGCAGGCGGCTGTCGTCTACGACGGCGATACCGTAGTCTGCGGCGGCACAATTTTGTAAAGCCAATTAAACATGGTGCAAAAATGGGGCCCGTTTATTAACGGGCCCCATCATGTATCGCTTTGAAGCAATCGCTACTTCGCGAGTGCAGCATGAGCCGCAGCGAGGCGTGCGACCGGCACGCGGTACGGCGAACAGGATACGTAGTTCAATCCAACTTTATGGAACTTGGCGATGGAGTCGGGGTCGCCGCCATGCTCGCCGCATACACCGGTGACGAGCTCGGGGTTGGTGGATCGGCCACCCTTGACTGCAATGTCGATGAGCTTGACAACGCCGTCGTCAACCGTTGCGAACGGGTTGACCTTCATGATGCCGAGCTCGGAGTAATCCTTGAAGAACTTGCCCTCAACGTCGTCGCGGCTGAAGCCGAAAGTCGTCTGCGTGAGGTCGTTGGTGCCGAAGGAGAAGAAATCGGCCTTCTCGGCGATCTCGTCAGCCGTGACGGCTGCACGCGGCAGCTCGATCATCGTGCCGATCTCGATGAAGGACAGGTCGACACCATCGCGCTCCTCGACTTCCTTGATGGCCTTTTCAGCCTCTTCGCGAACATAGATAAGCTCGTTTTCCATGGATACGAGCGGAATCATAACTTCGGGTTTCGGATCGAAACCTTCCTTGATGAGTTTCGCCGTAGCCGTGGCAATAGCACGTACCTGCATGGCGGAAAGGCCCGGCATCACGATGCCGAGGCGGCAACCGCGCAGACCGAGCATTGGGTTCATCTCTGCCATGTTGTCGGCTGCGGCGAGAAGCCTCTTGGCAACAGGATCATGGTCGCCCTTGGCGGCGTCGACGGCAACTTTGATGGCGAGCTCGCGCGGCGAAGGCAGGAACTCATGCAGCGGCGGGTCAAGCAGGCGGATGATGACGGGCAGTCCGTCCATGGCCATGAGCATCTCGTAGTAGTCGCCCTGCTGAGCCTCGTAGAGCTTGTCGAGTGCTTCCATGTACTCGTCGCCGCCCTTTTCTGCGAGGATCATGTCGGCAACGATCTGCTTGCGATCGCCGAGGAACATGTGCTCGGTGCGGCACAAACCGATGCCCTCTGCGCCGAAATCACGCGAAAGCTGAGCGTCAGCCGGGTTGTCAGCATTAGCGCGGACGCCCAGCTTGCGGAACTCGTCAGCCCACTCGAGAATCGTGTCGAGGTCGCCGGTAAGCTCGGGCTGAACCAGATCGACAGCGCCCAGGACGACGATACCGGTCGTGCCGTCAAGCGAGATCATGTCGCCTTCCTTGATGGCGATGTCGGTGCCAGCGATAGCAGCTTCCTTCTTTTCAGCATCGATCTTGAGAGCCTCGACGCCGCAGACGCACGGAGCGCCCATTCCGCGAGCGATGACTGCTGCGTGAGAGGTCTTGCCACCATGCGAGGTGAGGATGCCCTCAGCAGCGATCATGCCAGCCAGATCGTCAGGCGTAGTCTCCCAACGCACGAGGACGGTCTTCTTGCCCTGCTCGGCTGCTGCAACAGCCTCGTCAGCAGAGAATACAGCAGCGCCGACAGCAGCGCCAGGCGAGGCGTTCAGGCCGCGAGCGACGATGTCGTACTTTGCGTTCTTGTCGAACTGCGGATGCAGCAATTGGTCGAGCTGCTCAGGAGCAACGCGCAAAACGGCCTCTTCCTTGGTGATGAGGCCTTCCTTCTCCATGTCGATGGCAATCTTCAACGCAGCAGCGGCGGTACGCTTGCCAACGCGGGTCTGCAGCATAAAGAGCTTGCCCTGCTCGATGGTGAACTCGATGTCCATCATGTCGCGGAAGTGCTTCTCGAGCATGACGAAGATGTCCTCAAGTTCCTGACCGGCCTTCTCGAGACCCGCGACATGCTTGAGTTCGGAAATCGGCGAAGTGTTGCGGATGCCGGCGACGACGTCCTCGCCCTGAGCGTTGACGAGGTAGTCGCCATAGAACTCGTTCGTACCGTCGGCTGCATTACGAGTGAAAGCAACGCCCGTCGCGGAGGAGTCGCCCTTGTTGCCGAACACCATGCACTGAACGTTGACGGCAGTGCCGAGGTCGTCGGCAATCTTGTTCTGCTGACGGTAGAGGGTCGCACGCGGGTTGTTCCACGAACCGAACACGGCTTCGATTGCAAGGCGCAGCTGCTCGACCGGATCTTGCGGGAACGAAACGACGCCGTCGACGACGAGCTCGGGATACTCTTCAGGATCGACGCTCTCGGCGAAAATGCCCTTGAACGTTGCAACGAGTTCTGCGAGATCATCTGCATCAAGGTCGGTGTCCTGCTGTACGCCCTTTGCCTCCTTGGCGGCGGTGATGGCCTTCTCGAACTTGTCACCATCAATGCCCATGACGACGTTGCTGAACATTTGGATGAAACGACGGTAGCTATCCCATGCGAAGCG
>CACZIP010000078.1 GCA_902781245.1 uncultured Coriobacteriaceae bacterium
GCCGCTCTTGAACCAACGATTCAC
Source organism: uncultured Coriobacteriaceae bacterium (assembly GCA_902781245.1). Lineage (GTDB taxonomy): Bacteria > Actinomycetota > Coriobacteriia > Coriobacteriales > Eggerthellaceae > UBA9715. The sequence goes on from CACZIP010000078.1 coordinate 25, forward strand.
GAGCATGGCTGTCGCCACCATGCCTCCCAACCCATATGCGATGCCCGCAAGCGCGGCACCCACGAGAAAAGCAGGAAGCGTCGAAGCCGTCGAATAGACGAAAAATGCCGCACCCGTCAGCGCCATCGCCAATGAAAGGCCAACTCGAGCTTCAAGCAAATCGTAGAAACGGTTTACGAGCATGGTCGCAATAGCCGAAACGAGAATGCGCGTGGACAGGATAATCGAGCCAGCCGCATCGCCGATACCAGGCATCGACACGATGTAAGGTTGGTAGACCGCAAACGACGTGCTGTTCAACCCGATGTTGACGAACAGCGACAAGAAACAGCACGTGACGATGATCTTTTCGTAATGGCTTTTCACAGGTTTGCAATTAGGTGCTATGCGGCACGAAACAATTCAACTGATTTGCGTGATGCCTATGACTCCCGCACGTTTGCGAGAATTTTCCTGAGCAAATGCACAAGCTTGGCAGCATCGCCTTGATCGATGTTGACGCATTGGCCCATTGCCAAGGGCACCTCGCGCGCCTTCTCCTTCAGCTTCTCACCTGCTTCGGTTAGTCGCACGTTGACGCGGCGTTCATCGACGGAGCTGCGAACACGCGACACGTAGCCCTTGTCCTCCATTTTCTTGAGCATGGGCGTGAGCGTGCCGGAGTCGAGGAACAACCGCTCGCCCAGCTCGCCAACCGACAGTTCGCCGTATTCCCACAACGCCATCATCACCAGGTACTGCGTATAGGTCAAATCGAGCTTGTCGAGATGCGGCGTGTAGCGGCGCACGACCTCTTTCGAGCATGCGTACAGCGGAAAACACAGCTGGTTCTCGAGCTTCAGCAGTTCGTCCGTGGGAATAGCTTCGTATGCAACATCGCCAGACGCCATCAAGCACCTACCTCACGTAATAACCATGCAATTAAATTGTACGCGATATTATAGCGCGAAAAACCGCCCGCCCTCCGCACGAACGAAGGACGGGCGAATGCCTCGCGCTGATTAGTGTTGATGCTAGTGCGACGTCTCGGTGGCAACCAGCCCCGCCGCACCGTAGCGCTTGCGCAGCTCAGGCTTGTCGATCTTGCCGGTCGAATTGCGCGGCACCTCTGCGAAGATGTATTTGCGTGGGCGCTTGTAGCGCGGAAGACCCTTGCAGAACTCCTCCATCTCTTCCTCGGAGCAAGAGCGCCCGTCACGCATCTCGATGATGGCACAGGCGATTTCGCCCAAACGCGTGTCGGGAATGCCGATGACCGCAACGTCCTTCACGTCGGAGTTCGTGCGAATGAAATCCTCGATCTGCACGGGATAGAGGTTCTCGCCGCCCGTGATGATAACGTCCTTCGCCCGGTCGACCAGATAGATGAAGCCGTCCTCATCCACCTCGGCAACATCGCCCGTGTAGAGCCAACCGTCGCGTAGAACCTCGGCCGTGGCCTCGGGATTGTTGTAGTAGCACTCCATGACACCTCCGTCGCCGCGCAGGCAAAGCTCGCCCACGTCGTGCGCGCCGGGTGTAACGAGCGTGCCGTCTTCGTGACGCACTTCGGCTTCCCAACCGTAACCGGCAATGCCGATAGCACCCACCTTGTGAATGTTCTCGACGCCCAAATGCACGCTGCCGGGCCCAATACCTTCCGACAAGCCGTAGTTCGTATCGTACTGATGGTTCGGGAACACGTTCATCCAACGTTTGATCAGACTCGGCGGCACAGGCTGAGCGCCGATGTGCATGAGGCGCCATTGCTCGAGCTCGTAGTTGTCCAGGTTCACGACGCCATCGTCGATGGCGTCGAGGATGTCCTGAGCCCACGGAACGAGCAGCCACACGATCGTGCAATGCTCTTCCGAAACGGTGCGCAGAATCCATTCGGGGCTTACACCACGCAAGATAACAGCGGAGGCGCCTGTAACCAGTCCGCCCATCCAGTGCATCTTCGCGCCCACGTGATACAGCGGCGGAATGCACAGGAAGTTGTCGTCGTGCTGCTGGCCGTGGTGCTTCTGCTCGGTGATGGCTGCGCGCATGAGCGACTTGTGCTTGTGGAGAATGGCTTTCGGGAAACCTGTCGTGCCGCTGCTGAAGTAGATGGCTCCCAAGTCATCATCGACGATGGGAATGGCCGGTTCCTCAGGCGTGAAGTGGCGCACGCGCTCGTTGTAGCTGCACGCGAATTCGGGGCAGTCCTCGCCCACGAAGAACAAGTGCTTGATCTTGGGAATCTTGTCGACGATCTCTTTGATGCGTCCGATGAACTCAGGGCCGAAAATCAACACCTCGGCATCGGCAAGATCGAGGCAGTAGCGAATCTCTTCCGCCGTGTAGCGATAGTTCAACGGCACCGAAATGGCACCCGACTTCAGCACGCCCATATAAATGGGAAGCCACTCAAGGCAGTTCATCATCAGGATGGCGACCTTCGTTTCGCGCTGCACACCGGAATCGAGGAGCATATGCGCAAAGCGATTCGAATGCTCGTTGAACGTGCGCCATGTGATGTCGCGGCGATAGCGCTTCGACGGCGCGGTCTCGACGAGCTCGTACTCGCTCCACGCCTTGCCGCGCTTCTCGCGGATCGCGGGGTTCACCTCGACGAGTGCAACATCGTCGGGAAACTTCGCGGCGTTCATAATCAGATAATCGGTAATGGGCATTGCTCTCTCCTATTCCCAACGAACTAAAGAGGACCGTTTCCTCCAGTTCGGCCTAATTCCCCGCATCGAGGAAAATCTTTCGCGTTACAAAATTCCACACCATGACGATAGCCGTAGCGCCGATTTTCACGATCAGGTAATGCCACCCGAGCAGCTCGACGCCGGCCCACATGCATGCGTTGTTTATGATAAGTCCGATAATCGACAAAATGACGAAGATGATGAATTCACGTCGACGGCTCATATCTTCTTTGTGCGTGAAGACGTAGCGCATGGACGCGAGATAGTTGAAAACGACCGACAACGTGAAGCCAATCGTGGCACTGACCAGATAGTTGATGTGCAGGATCTCGGTGCAGAACGCAAGCAACCCGTAGTCGATGAAGAAGGCGATAACGCCCACAACACCAAATTTCATGAATTGTGCAATCAGATTCTTCACTCGTCCCTTTCGACCCGATGCATTATAGCGAACAAGAACGCTGTGAAAACCCCGATGAAGCTAATTTTATATTGCATACAATTTAATTTTATGCAATAATATAAGCAACAAAGACAGTGCACTGAAAGGAGCCCTCATGAGCATTTACGACCTGAATGTTGCAACGCGCGACGGAAGCGAAGTTTCCCTTGCCGATTACAAAGGAAAAGTCCTGCTCATCGTCAACACTGCCACCGGTTGCGGCTTCACCCCGCACTACGAGCCGCTCGAGGCGATGTACAAGGAATATCGCGATCAGGGTTTCGAGATCCTCGACTTCCCCTGCAACCAGTTTGCAGACCAGGCACCGGGCTCGGATGACGAAATCCACGAATTCTGCCAGGTGAAATTTGGAACCGAGTTCCCGCAGTTTAAAAAGATCGACGTCAACGGTGAAAACGCCGATCCGCTGTTTGCCCTGTTGGCTACCGAAAAGCCCTTCGAAGGCTTCGGAAAGGGCCTCAAGAACAAGGCTCTCGAGAAATTCGCACAGGCAAATAACAGCAAATTCGGCGACAAAGCCTATATCAAGTGGAACTTCACGAAGTTCCTCGTCGACCGTGAGGGTAACATCGTTGCCCGCTTCGAGCCCACAGTCGACATGGGCGATGTGAAGAAAGCCGTCGCCGCAGCGCTGTAGAGTCAAAGCCGAAACGCGATCAGAACGAGCCATCGGGTCTGCCCGTTGGCTCGTTTTCATTTTGAAACCAGATGTCTGATCTTTGCCTTACGAGAGGGCGTTGGACAAATCGATGTTCATATCGACAGCCGTGCCGATGCCTGCAACGTCACCTTCGTTCGAATACTGCCACATCACGATATCGAGATAATGGTTCGGCTGGTTGGGGCCGTATTCCGCCCACCATACCCCACCGTCGTTGACAATCGAGTCATCGTAGCGAGACAGGTCGCTCGCGTTGCCGTAGATGAGCGTACGGTACCCTGCTTGCTCGATGCGCTTGCAGAATGCATCGGCAATTGCGGTCATCTCGCCTTTCGACAGATTCGCCGTACGGGTTATGCCAAGGCTGGGCACGACTTCGGAGTCAAACGCAATCGGATACTCGAGCGAAACCCCTCCTAGATTGTCGAGCACGAATTCGGCCTCCTCGATGGCCTCCTGCTCGTTTGTTGCTTGCGAGAAGAAGTAGATGCCGCAATCGATGCCCGCATTGCGCGCGCCTTCCAAGTTGTCCCGATAGTAGTTATCCAGATACAAGTCACCCTCTGTTGCGCCGCGATATCCCAGACGAATCATCGCGAAATCGATATCATCGGCGGCAACTGCTGGCCAGTCGATTTCAAGTTGGCTTTCCGATACGTCGATTCCGATTCTTGACTTGACTTGCCCGTTCACGACATATGCGAAGCGGTTGTTGCTATGGTCGAGCTTAGTCCAATCGTAAGGGCTCGCGTAAGTAACGCCCTGGTCACCCACTTGCTCTTCTTGGGGCGCACAAGCCCTGATGAAGATAATCATGAGCACGACGAGGACGGCCACGGCTACCACCGAGAGAATGTACGTAGCGTTTCGCTTGAAGAACTCCCCTGCTGTCATCTTGCCCCGCTGCTGATCATCGGGATATCGCCTTTCGGGGCGACGAGGACTTCCTGTTTGCGGCCTATTCGACACCTGGGGCCTGTTTGATGCCTGGGCTCTATTCGATGCTTGAGACCTGCTCGACCTCTGCGCACTTGCCGTCAGCGATTGAAGCTTGTCATTTCGCCGCATATGATTCGCCATGCGCTCCTCCTCGATCTTTCAACTTATAATACCGTGACGGCAGTAAAACCAAGAAGAGACGATCCTTTTTGGTCGGATTAGTCCGCAAGCCCGCACTGGAAACCAAGCGCGACGCCCCTGAATGGAACGGGAGACGACATGACAACACGTGCAGACCTGAAACTGTTGGGAAACCGGCACGTCGAATACCCAACCGATTACGACCCGAGTTTGCTTGAAACGTTCGAGAACGCACATCAGGATCATGATTACATGGTCACGTTCCGTTGCCCCGAATTCACGACGCTCTGCCCCATCACCGGGCAACCCGACTTCGCAACGCTCTACATCAACTACATCCCCAACGTGCGCATGGTCGAAAGCAAGTCGCTCAAGCTCTATCTGTTCAGCTTCCGCAACCACGGAGACTTCCACGAAGACGTTACCAACATCATCATGAAAGACCTCGCGAAGCTCATGGATCCGAAATACATAGAGGTTCGTGGCATGTTCTATCCTCGTGGCGGCATTTCGATCTACCCCTTTGCAAATTGGGCCAATCCTGATTTCGATTATGGTGAGATTGCGCAGAAGCGCATGTTCGATCAGCTGACCGACCTAGACAAGGGTGACGGCGCCCGCTAGAATGGCCAAACGGTTCCCAGCCGTCTCTGGGAGGTTGTTCGCAACATCCAACCTAAAAAATACTAAGGACTGCACTGCTATGAAAAAAACGAATACGAATCTAATGCTGTGCGCCATGGTGTTTGCCGTGGCGCTCGTTATCTCCAACGTCATCACCGCGAAGACAATCCAAACCGGTATTCCGCTGTTCGGCAGCACGATTCTCGTGCCGAGCGCCGTCATCTGCTACTGCGTGACGTTCCTCATGACCGATGTGATCGGCGAGATATGGGGCCGCAAGGAGGCGCGCACGGTCGTGCTGGGCGGTTTCGGCTGCCAAGTGCTGGCCACCTGCTTGATCATCATCGGGCAAATACTTCCAGCAGCAGATCCTGCAATGCAGGCTTCGTACGAGATGCTGCTCGGCCAAAACGCCATCTTCGTCTTGGCCAGCATGTCCGCCTATCTGCTCTCTCAATCGTGGGACGTGTTCATCTTCCACCGCATCCGCAATCACATGCTCGAAAGCGGCAAGTCAACGCGCAGCCGTTGGATTTGGAACAACGCATCGACCATGACATCGCAGATTATCGACACGGTCGTTTTCATCGGAATCGCGTTCGGCTTTGGGTTTGGATGGCTGTTCGACCCCGTGATGGTACCGCAGCTTGGCGCCATGATGGTCGGCCAGTACCTATGCAAGTTCGTGCTTGCCGCCTTGGACACGCCGATTTTCTACCTGTTGACTCGCAAGCATCACGCCGAGCTCCAAAGGGCATAACGCTTCGAAGCCAAGCAGCGCGTTACTGCTTTTTCGAGTCGTCTTGAGCCTGTTCCTGATCTTGAGCCTGCTCCGTACTCTGATCCTTTTTGCGGAACCGGCCGAAGAAGCCCTGTGATTTCTTGGCCTCTTCCTCCGCTTTGGCAGCCTCGAACTTCTCTGCAGCCTCTTTTTCCATCTCACGCTGTTCGGCGCGCATGCGCTTCTGCTCGCGCCGCGCTTCCTTCGTATTGCTGTTGGCGATCGATGCGTTGTAAATCTTGCGCTCTTTGCGAATCTTGCCGAGGTCGATATAGAAAGCCGCAATGATGAGCACGTACGCGATCACCATAGCTGCCATCGAAATCGATTGCATACCCTCTCGGCTCGTCAGGTAGAACGAGACCGCCGTGAGCACGATAGCGCCGATGAGGCATCCCCACCAGATACGACGCAAGGTCTTGTAACCTTCGGTTTGTTCGAAGCGCCCGTTCAACGCCTGGGCCTTCTCGGCCTCCTTGCGCTCACGCTCCTTGCGCTCCTTTTTCTTCTGCTCTTTCGTCTTGGGCGCAGGCTCACGCACAGTAGCCGCTCGCTCGGCTTTCGGCTTTGCGGACGCCGAGCTCTTACGCGTCTTGCCTGCGCGATTCTCATCCGTATAGCGGTCGTTCATGGGGTTGCGTTGCGTCATGCTTTCCTCGTTTCGAAGCTAACCGAAAAGGGACAATCCTTCTTGGTTAGAACTGGAACGTGCGCCCAGTGATCTTCTCGTATGCCTGAACGTATTTCTCGGAAGTCTTCTCGATGACTTCTTGCGGGAGACGGGGCGGATTGCCCTGCTTATCCCAATTGGCAGTAAGCCAGTCGCGGACGTATTGCTTGTCGAAGCTCGGCTGATCCTTGCCCTCTTCGTACAAGTCGCCCGGCCAGAAACGCGATGAATCGGGTGTCAGCACCTCATCGGCCAGGATGACCTTGCCGTCGAGCATGCCGAACTCGAACTTGGTATCGGCGATGATGATGCCGCGCTCGGCCGCATGGTCGCGCGCCTTCGTGTAAACGGCGAGCGAAAGGTCGCGTAAAGCTGCAGCCTTCTCGTCACCGATGATCTCGGCGCATCGAGCGAAGCTGATGTTCTCGTCATGCAGCCCGATTTCAGCCTTGGTCGAAGGCGTGAAGATCGGCTCGGGGAGCTTCGACGAGTTCACGAGGCCCACAGGCAGCTCGATGCCGCACACCGTGCCCTTCGCGTTGTATTCCTTCAAGCCGCTGCCAGCCAGATAGCCGCGCACGATGCACTCGATCGGGAACATCTCGGCCTTGCGCACCAGCATGAAACGTCCGCGCAGGTAATCTGCATAGGGTTGGAACTGCTCTGGCAGGTCTGCCACATCCGTCGATATCAAGTGATTCTCGACAACGCCCTCGAGCAATTCGAACCAGAACACCGAAATCTGCGTGAGAACAGCGCCCTTGTGCGGAATCTCGTCCTCGAGGATGTAATCGAACGCGGAAATACGGTCAGTCGCGACGAGCAGCAGCTTGTCGCCCAAATCGTAAAGATCGCGTACTTTGCCCTGCGCATCAGGTTTGATGTCGATAACGCTCATGTGTAGCCCTTTCACCAGAAACATGTCGAACCTGAATATTATGTATCAAACAAGCGATTGCCGAAAGCAAGCTGGAAAACCTCCGACGTTTTGCCAAAAATCGAGGTTTTTCGGGGACGCGTCGTCCTCCCAGCCCATAAGTCACTTATCGCGAGCGAATGCGACCGGTATCTTTGCGGGCAGCGCGTTCGGCGCGGGCTTTCGCCTCGTTCTTGCGGCGCTGCTCCCGCTCATTGTAGAGCGGAATG
>CACZIP010000079.1 GCA_902781245.1 uncultured Coriobacteriaceae bacterium
GTAGTTATGCAAGAGGGCACTCCGTACGTTTTCGCTCTGCAGGGAAGGCTCGATACAAATACGTCTCCCCAGCTCGAAGAGTTTGCAAGCGGGCTCAACGAGAAGGGTATTCAGGACATCGTTGTTGACATGTCCGGATGCGATTTCGTGTCGTCTGCTGGTCTGCGCGTGATCGTCGCCATGCAAAAACGTGCTGCCGTCAACGGTTCGCTCGTGTTCCGCAATGTACAGCCCGACGTTAACGACGTGTTCGAGATGACGGGCTTCGACAAGATCCTGACCTTCGAATAGATTTGGAAAAACATATGACGCCCGAGACGCCCGAAACGCTCGAGACACCCGAAGTTGACGATCTCGAGGCTAAACTCAAAGCGCTCGATGATGCAGAAAGAGCCATCAACCGTGCGTATTCGACCGGCAAAGCGGAGCGCGCGAAGATAACGCAAGCTGCGCAACTCGATGCTGCCGAGGCGGTTGCCATGGCAGGCATTGCCATGGAAGCTGACGTCGAAGCTGACGAGGCGATGCGCATCAGCGTGATCGCCGAGAAAAGTGGCGATCGCGAAAAAGCAAAGGCAGCACGTCAGAAGGAACGCGCTGCACGTAAGAAAGCGAAAGCTGAGCACAAGGCTGCAACGAAGTCGGCGAAACAAGCGTATGACGCCATCAAGTTCAGTGCCCCGAATAAGATGGGCTTCATGCGCGTCGTTCAGATTGCTTTTGCCTTCCATATCTTTACCGTGCTTGTCTGGCTTGTGCTGACCTCTCGCGATGCCATGGTGTACAACGTCACCACCATGATGGACTGGGTCATGATTATCCTCGAAGGTGTTGCTTTCTGGATGTTCATCAACCGCTACAAGATTGCGCGCCCATTCGTCATCGCAATGGCGGCTATCGGGCTTATCGTGCCTGCTGCAGTTGATGTCAGCATGGGGACCTTCAATCCGTTTGCCCTTGTCGTCAACGGTGCGTTTTACATCTTCTTGATTTTCTACTTCATCTTCTCGAAGCGTGTGAAAGCCACGCTCGTCAACGATTTCTCGAAACACGATGGCGAGTACGAAAAGGATGATTTCGTTATCAATCGCCGTGGGTGGCCGTTTTATCGCAACCTCATCATGTATTTCATCTTGTTCTCGGTTATTGGGCACTGGATGGAAATGGGTATGTGCCAGTTCATCATCATGGGGTTGGTGCAAGGCGAATACGATGCGTCCAACACCCTTTTGTGGCGTGACTGGCTCTATCCGTTTCCCATGGAGGGCGCAGCTGTCGTTATCATTGCTTTGGTGTTGTACCCCTTCTTCTTGTGGTTGAAGAAAAAGTTCACTGGGAAGAAGCGTTGGCTCGCGTACGTTATAAGTTTCTTTGCTGGTGCATTGCTGTGCACGCTCATCGAGTTCTCGATGGGCCTCATCGTCAATGCTGACCTGCAGCTGTGGGATTATCGAGATAATTTCTGCAACATCATGGGGCAGGTGTGTCTGCAAAACACCACTGCGTTCGGTGTGGTGGCGGCAATCATTACATGGTGGGTGTACCCGTTGATGGAACGCTGGATTGCCCGCGTGCCGCGAGACATCATGAACATAGTGTTCGTTGTCGTTGCAATTTTCGGTGCAATTCTCTGGTCGCTGTACATCATTAACCCGCCTGGCGTCGACGAACAGAACAAGCATCCTGAAATGGCAGAACAGATACAGAAACAGGAAGAGCAAGCGAAGATTGCTGCAGAACGGGATGATGTGAGCGATGCTATCGACGCATATTCGGCAATGAACGGTTCAATGCGTGAACTGGTGAATTTATCGACGGCGCTTTCAGACGACGAGAAGCTGAAGATGCTCGCCGATCTCGATGCAATCGATAAGAACATCGATGATATGAAGAGCCAAGTATCCGAAGCATCAGCCGAAACTTCATCTGATGCATCCGCTTGACAAGGATAGCAATAGCAATGTGCCGTTAGGCCCGATCGTTCGTGTGATCGAGGTCTATTTCGTGCTGGTCATGCTCACCGTGCTCGGCTGGGCGCTGCTCATGCCGGCGGAGAGCTTCGAGTACGATATCACTCTGATTCGCGTCATGGTGTTGATGACCGCCGCAGCACGTTCAGTATGGCTTATCGAGAGACGCTCCGATGCAACGCGGGTTTTCATCGTTGTATCGATGTTGATAGTCATCGTGCTTTCCGTGCTCGACATGGTGTTTGGCGGGGAATACGAACGCATCGCCTCGGTCGTCAGCTGGCCGGTTCTCATTGCTGGGGGGATTGCCTACTTTGGTGGTTCTCTGTTCATCATCGTTTACTTTGCCTTCTCATCCCGTGCGAAGCAGGTGTTCGTTGTTCCATCGGAAAGCAGCGCAAAACCGACGAGCGATGCCGACGAGGATATCTACGAAAAACCGTTCACATGGCCGTGGATTAGAAACCTGGTGTTGTATTACTGCGTGTTCTCGATCGTGGGCCATTGGGCCGAGATAGGTTTCTGTTGGCTCATCGTGCTGGGTGTCGTGATGGGCGACTACGATTTCACACATGCGCAGTTGTGGGATTGGTGGTTGTGCCCCTATCCAGCAGAGGGAATCGCAGTGGTTCTCATAGCGTTGCTCTTGTTCCCGTTCAAGGAATGGGTGCTTAAGAAGACGGGCGGGCGGATTTGGCTTACGCTCATCATCAGCTTCCTCGTCAATATGTTGGTATGTGCCACGATTGACTTCACAACCGGAATAACGGCGAATGCTAATTTCGAGCTTTGGGATTACCGCGAGCTGCCGTTCAATTTCATGGGACAGATCGTCTTGCAGAACACGCTGGTCTATTCGACCGCAGCGACCTTTATCGTATGGGTGATATACCCGCTCATGGCGAAATGGCTTCATCGAATGCCATCGCGTTTCGCCAATGGGCTGTTCGTTGGTTTCGTTGCTTTTTATGTATTCCTCGAGGTCATGTACTACGTGCACATTGGCCCGAACGGTTTGATGTTCGGCTGACGTACGTGGTCATGCTAATTTGGCATCGTGCTGCAACGTACTGATAACTCGTATCTAACAGCATGGTTACAGATGCTCTGAAACGCTGATAGTGAAAGATGCTTCCGCTTGGGCGCACGTACCATAACTATATGAAACCCCAAGTGAAAGAGATTCAAATGACTGAAGCAGTCCTCGAAACCGAGACCGCCGAGCGCCAATTGGGTTTGCGTTTGTCCCAAGCCTATTTCGGGTTTGCAATTGGTCTTGCGCTTGTGTTCGGCTTCGTGTGTTCCCCCCACATGTTTGCCTACGACATCAGCATGGTCCGCGTGCTCGTGCTCATGGCTGGAGGAATGGTGACGTTGTGGCTTATGTCGCAGCGCGCACGAAGCGCACGTTGGATTGGCGCTGCAACCGCGCTTTTGTTTGCCGGTCTCGCTGCGATAGACCACGCAGCTTTTGGAGCGCTCGATACTTTGGCAATCTACATTGGGCAGCCCATAACCACAGCAATCATGTATGCAGAATATACTGGTGCTGTAGCTGTGGCCGCATATCTTCTGTTCGCCCCAAGCGCCAAGCGCATTTTATGCGAACCGCCCGACCTTGCGCCTGGAGCAATAGATGGTCATAGCTGGGACAAGCCTTTGCGCGAGCGCGTGCGTACCAAGGTGTTTTGGCGCGATCTGATGATTTATTTCGTGGTGTTCTCGATGCTTGGCCACTGGGCTGAGATGTTGTTCTGCCGTCTCATCGTGGCAGGCGTGTTCATGGGTGACTACGATCCCACGAATGCGATGCTTTGGGATCAATGGCTCTTCCCGTTTACCGCCGAAGGTGCTGCAGTCGTAGCAATCGTCGTGTTCTTGCATCCGGCTTCCCGATGGCTCCTGAAGAAGACTGGCAATCGCGTGCTTCCTGCAGTGTTGTTGAGCTTCCTTCTGACCGCCCTCGTTTGCACGAGCATCGACTTCACGACCGGCATGATTGCGAACCAGGATTACAGCCTTTGGGATTACCGTGCGCTGCCGTTCAATTTCATGGGTCAGGTTTGCTTGCAGAATTCGATGGTTTACAGCATCGCCGCAACGCTCATCGTCTGGGGTGTCTACCCGCTCACGGACAAGCTCTTGCGACGTTCGCCGCGGGGCGTAGTCAATGCGATTGCGTTTGGCCTCTTGGGAATGTACCTGTTCCTTGCCATGCTCTATTTCGTCGATGTCATGGCGCTGTTTAGATAGAGGCTCATTGTCGACGGCACGGCATTCTCCGGTTGTCTGTGACACACCGCTCCCAGGGAACGCTGTGCCACTTTTCGTTTATGGTACACAGCTCCCAGGGAATGGTGTGCCACTTCTTTCAGAGCGATTTGCAACGCCTGACGGGTGAATCTGGTATCATCGTCTGCACGTGCGGGCGTGGCGGAATTGGCAGACGCGCCAGATTTAGGTTCTGGTACCGCAAGGTGTGAAGGTTCAAGTCCTTTCGCCCGCACCATTTCCGAATTTCCCAAACCAATAGAACATTGTTCGTTCTGTTCGTGAACGTTCTTCAAACGTCGGTCTATCTGTGCAATAATTCATCTTTGCGTGTTTGCACGTTGAAGAAGAAAACCGAAGTGAAGGATTGATAAGTGGAAACTAAAGTCGAAGCCTTGGAGGGCAATCGCGTCAAGGTGACCGTCACGGTTGAGGGCGCTACGGTCGCTGACCGCATGAAGAAGAAGTACAAAGAAGTTGCGAACAGCTACAACATCCCCGGCTTCCGCCGCGGCAAGGCTCCGCGTCCTGTTATCGACAGCGCACTCGGAAAAGATTATGTTCGCGCACTCGTCACCGACGACATCATCAGCGAAACGATGCCGCTCGCAATGGACGAAGGCACGTTCTACCCGGTCGGCCAGCCCGACCTTGACAAAGACGCCGACCTCGTCGCGGACAAGGCTGATTACAGCTACTGCTTCGAGATTGAGACCAAGCCTGCTGGCGAGCTCACGAGCTATGAGCCGGTCGAGATCGCGATGCCGTCTGCTGAGGTTGACGACGAGCAGATCGACGAGCAGATCGACCTCCTGCGCGAGCACTATGTCGAGATCGTTCCCGCTCCTGCCAACACGAAGGTCAAGGAAGACAAGTACGTCGACATGAAGGTTTCCGCAACCGACGACAACGGCGACGAGATTGCATCGCTCAAGGAAGAATCTGTCGAGTACAGCGTCGGTTCCGGCGTGTACCCGAAGGAGTTCGATGAGCAGATCATCGGCATGAAGAAGGGCGAGTCGAAGCAGTTCACAATCGACACCCCTGCTGAGGCAACTGCCGCTACCGCCACGGTTATGGGCAAGACCACCAAGATCAACTTCGATGTCGAGATTCTCGCAGTCAAGAAGAAGAAGCTTCCTGAGCTGACCGACGAGTGGGCCATGACGAAGATTGGAGTCGAGACCGTCGAGGAGCTGCGCAATGAACTCCGTGAAGAGATCGCGTCTCAGAACGAATCCGTATTCCCGCGCCTGAAGGAATCGCGCGCACTCATGGCTCTTGCCGAGCGTTTCGAGGGCGAAGTGCCCGAGGGCATCGTGGAAGACGCTGAAGCAAATCTCATGCAAGACTTCTTCAACCAGCTGCAGCGTTCCGGCATGACGCTTGACATGTATCTGCAGCAGTTGGGCATCACTTCGGCCCAGTTCCGCGATGACATCAAGGAGCAGGCTCGCGACATGACCAAGCAGGATCTTGCGATTGACGCGTACGCAGCTCATGCAGGTATCGAGGCCTACGAGGACGAGGTTCGCCATGAGTTCGAGGAAGCCGGCACGGGCGACCCCGAGGCGCTCATGGAGGACTGGCGCCGCAACGGCCAGCTCCATCTTGTCCGCCAGGGCATCATCCGTCAGAAGGCTGCCAAGGAAATCGTCGACAACGCAATTGTTGTCGAGGAGAAGCCCGAGAAGGCTGAGGAGAAGGCTGGCAAGCATGCCAAGGCTGAAGAAGAGGCCGAGGCTGACGCTGAGTAATCTCACGACAGAATGAACTGAGAAGCGGACGTGCCGTTACGGTGCGTCCGCTTTTGAATATAGGATGATAATCGTGGGACTCGAAATCGCCAGTTCCCATAAACGGTTCTTCGGCAAGTAATTGTTTCCGATGTGACAAGTACAGAGTCGTATCGACATTGCTATCATAGAAGAGACAAAGCGAAGAAGAGAAAGAGGTATTTAATGAGTGCACAAATCAACAATGCGCTGATTCCGTACGTCATCGAGCAATCGCCTCGCGGAGAGCGAAGCTACGATATCTATTCCCGTCTGCTCAACGACCGCATCATCTTCCTCGGCGAGCAGATTGACGACCATGTTGCGAACTCCGTCGTCGCACAGCTGCTCCATCTCGAGAGCGCTGACCCCGACAAAGACATTTCGCTCTACATCAACTCGCCGGGAGGCTCTGTGACGGCTGGTCTTGCGATTCTTGACACGATGAACTTCATCAAGTGCGATGTTTCGACCATCTGCCTGGGCGAATGTGCTTCCATGGCGGCCGTGCTGCTTTCTGCCGGCACGAAGGGCAAGCGCCTTTGCCTGCCCAACTCCATGGTTTTGATTCATCAGCCGAGCGGCGGTGCCCAGGGACAGCAAACCGAAATCCAGATTGTAGCTGATTTCATGCTCAAGACACGTGAGCGCCTGAACAAGATCCTGGCCGACAATACCGGTCAGACTCTTGAGCGCATTCAGGCCGATACCGAGCGCGACAACTACATGACAGCCGAAGAGGCATTGGCGTACGGTCTTGTTGACCGCATCACCACGGCACGTGGCCAGGCGGCCGAATAGCGCCGAGTGGATCGAAAAACGAATCAATTGCGTTTTGAAGGGGATCAAGCGTGAGTGATTACATGAACAGCGACGAAGTCAGGTGCGCGTTTTGCGGCAAGCCGTCCGACCAAGTCACGGCAATGGTTGCAGGACCTGATGGCATTTGCATTTGCGATGAGTGTCTGTCGGCGTGTACGGCTGCGATGATGCATGATCTGGGAATGAAGTTCGACCCTGGTTTCGACGGCGGGTTCGTCATGCCGAGCGCCGATGACGAAGGCGAGGAACGCTATAGTCGCACGAAGAAGAGCTACGACTATAAAAGCGAGACGCCGACAAGCGAGGAAGTGCTCGCAGATTTGCCCACGCCGCATCAGCTTTATGACGAGCTTTCCGACTACGTCGTTGGCCAAGAGCTCGCAAAGCGTGCCTTGTCGGTTGCTGTTTACAACCATTACAAACGTATAGGTCTCGAGGAATCTTCTGACGATGAGGTCGAGCTGGCCAAGAGCAACATCTTGCTCCTTGGGCCCACGGGTTCGGGCAAGACGCTGCTTGCACAGTCGCTTGCGCGCACGTTGCGCGTTCCGTTTGCCATCGCTGATGCGACGACGCTCACCGAAGCGGGCTATGTAGGCGAAGATGTCGAGAATATCCTGCTCAAGCTCATCACGGCTGCCGATTTCGATATCGACCGCGCTGAAATTGGCATCGTCTACATCGACGAGATCGACAAGATTGCCCGGAAAGCCGAGAACCTTTCCATCACGCGCGACGTATCAGGCGAGGGTGTCCAGCAAGCGCTGCTCAAGATAGTCGAAGGTACGGAAGCATCTGTGCCCCCGCAGGGCGGGCGCAAGCATCCCCAGCAAGAGCTCATCCACATAGATACGACGAACATCCTGTTCATCCTGGGTGGCGCCTTCGTTGGTTTGACCGACATTATTGCCGAGCGCGTTGGAAAGACGTCCATCGGGTTCAATTCCGAGTTGCCGGAAAGCAAGGAGGCGAACGAGGCTGCTTTGCTCGAGCAGGTGTTGCCCGAGGACCTGAACAAGTTCGGAATGATTCCCGAGTTTGTCGGACGCATTCCCGTCATCACGTCGTTGAAGGCGTTGACCGAGGAAGACCTCGTCCGCATTCTCGTCGAACCGAAGAATGCTCTGGTCAAGCAATACAAGAAGCTCTTCGAGTTCGAAAACTCGACGCTCGAGTTCAGCGAGGATTCGCTGAAGGCCATTGCCCATGAGGCTGTCGAGCATGGCACGGGCGCACGTGGCTTGCGGGCGATTTGCGAACGCGTTCTGATGGAT
>CACZIP010000080.1 GCA_902781245.1 uncultured Coriobacteriaceae bacterium
CTTGCTGCGCGGGTCATAGTTATCGGTCAGACTTCCCTGAATTGGCTGGATGGTCACATCATAAATGCCTGCTCCGTTCAAAATGGCCTGAGCCACATCCTTACCGGTAAGGCCCCTGCGGTTCGCGACTTTGGAATAAGTCGCAAAGCGGGACTTGACCATAGCCTGCGCGATCAGCGCGAAAATGACGGTGGGCAGCACCAGAAGGATGTAAGTATAATCATAATACATAAGGGTCTCCTTACGAATGAGTCACGTGATCCGGAAGGCTGCGGACACCTCTTAAAAAGGCATCGGCCGCCATCGGTTTTTTTCCCTGCAGCTGCAGGCGGACGATCTTGAGAGCGCCTTGAGAACATTTGATCACAAGATGGGGATGTTTGCCTTCCAGATATTCCTGAAGAATGTCCCCGGCTTTATAGGGACCCTGCTCCTGCGTCTTTACAGGAAGGCTTTCCAGAATGGTCAGCTTTGCCCCGTCCAGATAGGTATAGGCACCCGGCCAGCCTTCAAAGCCCCTCACCTTGCAGTCTGCGGCGAAGGCATCTTTATCCCAGTCGATCTCTCCGTCCTCTTTCTGAATGATGGGAGCCATGGTAGCAAGAGAAGGATCCTGTCTGCGGCGGGGAAGGGTCTTCCCGTTCAGAAGGTCTGCCGTAAGATCCGACAAAAGCAAGGCCCCGCTTCGGGTAAGTTTAGCGGTCAGCGACGATGCGGTATCCTCCTTTGTGATGGGGACGCTCTGCTGAACGATGATATCGCCCGTATCCATCCCCTTATCCATATACATAAGAGTGACACCGGTCTCTTTCATGCCGCGTACGATCGACCACTGGATGGGAGCCGCACCCCTAAGGGCCGGCAGCAGCGAAGTATGCACGTTGATGCAGCCAAGCCGGGGGATCTCCAGGATCTCTTCCGGCGTCTTGCCGTCAATCCTTTCCTTCTGCCCTGCGGTCATGTCTTCGTACTTCACCGTTGCCGTCCTTTCCCGTGGTTGCATCGAGTGGCATGTATTTGATTATACGCATCGCAAGACAACGCGGGCCTGCATTCGAGGGTAAAGCGTTAGCGTGTGACAGCGTGCTCAATTGCAATCGAGCAAAACACCAAGCACTTCCAAGCCGTAGCTGAAACAAAAAGCAACGTGCTTCGTATAATGTTTAGGCATGAACTACCAATCTAGATGCGCGTTAAAAGGAGGCGGCGATGAACCTGGAGGACTGCATGAAGGACCTGTCCCCCGAGCTTCAGGAGAAGGCCCGTGCGTGCGGCAGCGTCGAGGAGCTGGTTGCGCTGGCCAAGAAAGAGAAGGTGCCCGTGCCCGACGAGGCGCTCGCGGCCATCGCCGGGGGCGATCAGCCCGATCCCGAGAACTGCAAACCGACCGTGGTCAAATGCCCGTACTGCGGAAGCACGAACACGGAATTTTGTTGCGAGATCAACATGTATCTGTGCAAGGACTGCGGAGCGACCTGGTTGTAACGGTTCGCAACACCTACGGGAAGAAGCGGGCTAACGACCGCCTCTTTTCGTCCTATAACCCGAATATTCCCTTCGGGCTTCTTTGGGCTTTTCTGCCGCTACTTGGTCAAAGAGATCTGACTCTTTTGGCCATCATTGGAACCCTGTTTCTTCCTTTGCTTTCGGATGCAGGATCAATATGCTCGTAGCATTTTGATTGCCTCGCCCCGATTTCGGGAGCGTCCATCGGCTGCCGGAAATGCAGGTATCCAGAACCTAGATCATCGGCTTTTTGGTAGCTTGGTGAGCCACGGGTCGGGTGTCCTGGCTATATATTGTACACAGAGTTGCATTTCGGACAAACGACGTAATGCTTCGCAAAGTCCTGTTCCGTCACGGTGACATTGCTATGGCATTCGTCGCAGGTGATGTACCTCGAATCCACGCCCCAGTCGCCGCCCGAGATCTGCTCGAGTTGCTCCTCATCAAGCTCGATGCCTTCGTTCTTGGCGAGCTCCAGAATCTCGTTAGGGGTCTTGCAAGCCTTTACCTTGTCCTTCTGTTCATTTGTAAGGTCCTTGGATTCCATTACAGCTCCTTTCAGCTGGTGTTCGACAGTAACCAGTATGTAATCCTACTCTGACCTCTTTCGAAAGGTTTTTGTCAATCCTTTTCGGAAGGTTCTTCTTAATCCCTCTTGATATCGAACTTATGCTGACAGAAGCGACATTGATATGGGCCTGTAGTCGAGAAAGTGAACATCCTATAGACCTCCCTCGACCAGCATGCTGGGCACTTGAGGTCCACCTTCGAGCCGGCAGCTATGAAGCCTTTATCATCCCCGCCCGAAAACTGTTCCAATTGTTCGTCCGTGAGCTCCACGTACTGCACATCGTCTTGCAAATCTTTCTCGGACATAGCGCTCCACCTTTCCATTCGTAGCTCTATACGGTTCGTCCGTAATACCGACTTCTTTGCAAATGAAGCATCCTTTGCAAAGTATTGTACGCCAATCACGCGTTGTTCATCTTAAGCGTCGAAGAGGAAATAGAATCGGCGGTGCCGAACAACGAGGGGCTATCGAGCCGATAGCTCATGCTTGTTTATTTCTTGCCACCCAAGATGTGACTTGCGAAGCCAGCGATGTCGTCGAGGCCGATGCCATCGCTCAGATCGACGCCTGGAATGAGCCCCGAGCTCTCGCTTCCGCGCAGAATCGTGAGCGCCTGTTTCCTGGTTTCAGCATCGGCGGCACGATACAGCTCGACGAGGCGCCTCTCGGTGGCAGTCACGCTCATGGAGGACTTCGAGGCGCTCGAGGAGCTGGCCGAGGTGCCGGACGTTTTCGGCATGGCATCCAGGAGCGACTTCTGCGTGACGCCGCAAGCTTTCGCAATGTTCTTCACGACCTGCTGGGTTGGTTCGGCCTCGCCGCGCTCGTAACGGCCGATGTCCGCTGCGGTTGTGCCCTTCACTTTCCTGGCCAGCTGCTCTTGCGTGAGCCCCGCATCGGTGCGCGCGGCCTTTATGAGGTTCCCCAGCTTCTTGCCCATGACGACATCCTTTCGCAACGCCTTCACCCCGCAACGCCTTCACTCGCAGTTTAGCATTGCCTAGAGCAGCTAATACAGCTCGCCCCCGTTGTCGCCTTTGTCGTCATGGTCGTCGCACTAATCGCATTCCTCGTGCTCATCGCAGGAGCTGTCCAACCCGCCATGCGTATGCCAGCCGAAGTGCTCGCTTAGCACCGTCAAGCCGAAGCCAACCGCCACGCATAGAACCGATGCGACGTCCTGCCCCAAGCCGAGCTCAAGCGGCACGACATAGGCAATACCGCCGAAAACGCTCGAGATTCCGTAGAACTTGCCGGGCAAAAACACCTTCGGTATGTCCCCCGTGCAGATGTCACGCATCGCACCGCCGCCAACAGCCGTGACGCTTCCCAAAATGACCGTGATGACCGGACCTGCGCCGGCAAACCACGTCTTTGCCGCACCCGCCAACACATACCATGCCATCAAGAACGCATCTATGTAGAACAGGTGCTTGTAGAAATCGGGCAAGTAGCGCCTGAGCAACGACAAAACCACGCTCAGGCAGATCCCCGCCAAAATGACGAGCGGGTGCTCCATGAAGAATATGCCCTGGTCCTGCAGAAGCAGGTCGCGGATAATTCCGCCACCGAAACCCGTCACTATGCCGAGCGCCGCCGCACCGAGCGTGTCCATCTTGCGGTCGATTGCGTAGAGCGTTCCCGCAATGACGCCGATCATCACGCCGAGATAGTCAATGATTGTGGTAATCGGAACCTGGCTGAGTAAGGGCATCAGCTCTTCCCACACGTCGCACCTCGTTCTCTCGTTCGTTCTTTTCGCTGCTCACGCGGTTGCCCCGGTTGTGCTATCGCGCCGCAAGTGTACATACGATATCACCAGCGTGCTTCGAGCGTATGGAATTTACGGCGCCTTTAAACATCGGACACTTTCTGGCGGGCTTCGAGCGCTAGAAATTCCATGAGGTTCGGCTGTTCATCTTCGAGATTGCAAGCCATCATATCGGGCCTGTTGGCCTCCCCTGCCGACTACTTGCACTGATGTTAGATATTGCGCATTGTGAAAACCTACAGTGCGAATGGCTCGGGTTGCGGTTACTATATGCGCAGTCATAGGAATGCCCAGCAAATTTGGAGACCGCAAATGATTGATGGCAAGTATAGTTTTGAAGTTGACGTTCCGTTTGGCCGCAAGGAAGGCACGATTGTCTTGCGTACAGAGGGTGATGCGGCATTTGCAGACATCGATGCGCCCGTCATCGGCAAGAACCACATGGAAGGTCAAGTCGACGGCGATACCTTCACTGCTCAAGGATCGAGCAAGATCAAGTTCATGGGCAATGTCGAATTCACCGCTGTGGGCACCGTGTCAGGTGACAACTTGCACGTCGACATCAAGTCGAACAAGGGCGATTTCGTAATCGAGGGCGTGCGCGTTTAGCTTGCGACGACGTTGAGGCATGTGAGGCCCTCTCCTTTTGCGCCGGCTTCACAATCTTGGTTTATTTAGCTATTGGAAAGAACCGAGGCAGTTTAACTGTCTTCGGTTCTTTGCTTGCCGTCCCCGTTTTTGGCTTGCTGTCTTCGGTTCTTTGCTTGCTGGCCTCGGCTTCAGCTGCCGCTCTGCAAAAAAATGAGGTTGGTGACGCAAAATCGCACTTTTGAAAACTGCCATATTAAAAAAGTTGAGTTGGTGATTCGTTTTTATTATTACTAATCAAGTATAATTTGTAAAAACCCTGTTCACAGTGGCAAGCTATTTTTTCGCTCGTCACCAACTTAACTCTTTTTCTAGCGAGCATCCCGGATTTGCCGACTCGCATCACCAACTCAGTTTTTTCTAGATAAGCATTTACGACTTGCCAGTTTCGATCCGTCAGACAACAACCCTCCCCTTCACCTCGCGCTGCCTTAAACTACGCATATGAACACAAGGGGGTTTTGCAAAGAGCTCGTTGAGCAAATCACGCATGCCGAATGGGATGCGCTCGACCGTTGCGACCCGTCGCTGACGATCAACAACCACAACCGCGAGGCGCTGCTTGAAATGCGCGCGTTGTACATGGCGCCCGGTACGGCGGAAGCAGCCAAGGAACCCACGCACCCCGAGCTAGACGTCGACCTGGAAGCTGCCGACGAGCACACGCACCCCGAGCCAGAAGTCGACACGGGCGCCACCGACGAGCACACGCAAACCGAGCCAGAAGTCAACGTGGAAGCAGCCGAAAATCTCGCCCGTTACTTGCAGGAATATCTCGACGAATACATGCCCGACGCCCCCGAAGGCCACAAGTGGATTGTGCTCGCCAGCCTGTACCTCGCGTTCGTGGCGCGCCGACCTCTGCATCCGATCGATCGAGCTGGCGTGGTTGTGGAACAGCTCGACGGAAGAACCATCTATCGCTGCCCTCTCAAGGTGCCAGGCGACAACCCCATCTGCGACGCCTGCGTCTGCCTCGAGAAATAAAAGCTTGCCGCTGAACATGTCGGTCTTGCCGCAAGACACTTGCCACCACAGTAAAAGAGCCACCGATATCGGTGGCTCTTAAGGAAAGGGAACCGGCAACTTGAAAGCCGCCAGGTTGAGGGGCTAGATGATGCTGGCCATGTAGAAGCCATAGCGCGACACGACGAGCGCCACGACGGCGATTATGGCCACGAGCAGAGCCGCTGTGCTCGGCGCCATCTTGCCGGAGCGCGCCATGAAGGCGACTATCGCCGCGACGGCGGCAATTACCGCACCAGCGCCGATGCACGCAACGCCTGCAGCACCAAGACCGGAGAACGTTGCTGCTTGCCAGGCAAGCACGAGTGCGAACAGGATGTTCACAACGGCCGTGACGGTTGCGAGACCCTTGTCGGATTCGCCGCGGAACACCATCCACAGGGCCAGGCCTGCAGCAAGGTCGCCCACGATGAACAGCGGCCAGGTCGGTGTGGCTATCCACGCAACGTTGCCGTAGCTCGTCACGTAAGCGGACGTCACGATGCACATGCATACGATGCCGACGATTGCACCGACGATGCGCACGGCGCGGTTCGCGCTTCCCGTGCGCTTGGCGAGCACGAGATCGATGACGGCAACGACAGCCAAAACGCCTGAACTCAAGCCTTCCATCGTGAGCGAAGCCGCCGGGTTGTTCAGCACGTTCATCACCAGCGCGGGACGGCCCAGATGAGCCATTGCGGACAAGCCGCCCACCGCCACGAGGATGAGCGCAACGAGCGGAAACACCCAAGCACGTGCGTCTTCGCCCTTTTTCGGGAACAGGGCCGCTCCCACGTAAGCGCCGGCGGCGATGCCAGTCAGCACCGTGAAGACCAGCAGGGGGAATTCGGTAATCATGATTCAAACCTTTCTATGCTCTAGTCGAGATTTACGAGCTCGTTATCTTGGATGCCGAACGGATGAATGGCCGTAAGCTCTGCGAGCGCTACACAGGCAGGCGCGAGCTCAGGCGCGACGTCAACTGTTTCGAGAGAATTGCATTGCGCCCAGTACGCGGCTTCCACCGTAAAGACGATGTCTGCGTGCGCGAACGTGGTTAGCGCCTCGAGCAGCTGGGGATACATCACCGCCGCTGCACCCGCCTTGGAGTTGCGAACGCTTTCAGCGTAGATGCCGATCCAGCTCGCCAGATGCGTCTCGACGAACGATCCGGCATCGCGCAGCAGGTCAGTCAAAGCCGCAGCATTGCCTGCATGGAATGCTTCGAGCGCGCGATTTGCCAACTCGGCCATGTAAGCGCACATGATGGCCACATGGTCGTCGGGGACGGCCTGTTCGCGGCGTACACGCAACCCATGGTCATGGTAGATTCCGCGCACAGCAAGCGTGTTCTCTTGGAACAGGCTCATGTCATGGGCGCCTGTGTACGGCGACTCGTAAGGGCTGGCAGGCAACGCAGCCGGTCCCACGAACACGCGCGTGTACTCGTCACGTGCGCGATCGAGCAAATCGGACGCATCGTTGGCGCGCAACGCAACCAGGAACTCACCAAATGCTTGCAATGCCTCGCTTCCAGCTGCGAACTCATCGACGACATCTGCCGTCGTGTCGTCAAGTAGCACGGCAAGCAGCTGCTCATTTGGCTCACCGCCCATCAGCTTGTGAAACAGCGCGTACAGGTAGGCGCGCGACACGAGCAGGGCTTCAAGTTGCAGAGCATCCTGAGTGCGTCCAGCGTTTTCCATCGTCTTCTCCATCCGTCATCCTTCGGCAGCGAAAAGGGGCTCTCCCCTATTCGCCGGTTACAGCACCACCGATACGAAGTCTTCGCGCTTCGCGGCGGCGTTCGGCTTGTACAGCACGTTGGGGTGCGTCCAGCTTGCCGTGGGAAGATACGGAAGCTCGTTCACCAGGTCGCTGCCGTGCTTGGCACGCAGCTCGTCCAGATCGCCGAATTCAATCGCTCGCATCGGGCAGGCAGCCACGCACACGGGCGGCTTGCCGGCGGCGCGCAGGTCTTTGCATGAGTCGCACTTGACGATCATCTTGGCGATCTCGTCGTACTGCGGCGCGCCGTACGGGCACACGTTGATGCAGTTGCGGCACACGACGCATTTGGAGTCGTCGTGCACGACGATGCCCTCGTCGTCCTTGTGCATCGCTGCCGTCGGACAGCCCTTGACGCACGCCGGGTCGGTGCAGTGGTTGCAGCTCATAACATGATGGAACATTGCCACCTCGGGATACGAACCCGCCTCGAACGTCTCGACGCGGCGCGGGCGCGGACCGGCTTCGTGCAGGTCGTGGCGGTCCTTGCATGCCACCTGGCACGTGCGGCAACCGATGCAGCGTGCCATATCGACGTAGAATCCCATTGCCATTTCGAATCCCCCCTCTTAGTTCTTCTCGGCGTACATGACAGCCGGATCGGCGTAGTAGGCCGAAGTTCCTTCAGCATCCACACCCTTGGCCAGGAACGGACCGCGCTCGAAGTCTTCCTCGAGAGCCGGGCCATCGTATTTCTTGATATCGATGAGCAAGCTGTTGTAGCCGTCAACCTGCGGGAAGTAGTTCGACTGCATGCCATCGGACAGCATCTGCTCGGAACCGCCACGGTCGATGATCTCGTCGCCCGATTCGGGCTGAGCCTTGCGCAGCATCTTGCCGAAGTCGTTGAAGCACATGACGGTATCGCCAGCCTTGATGCCACGGTCGGCGGCATCTTGTGCGTTCATGAACACAGGGTTGCGGAAGGCCTCCTGCGTCCAGGGCATGTTGTCGTAGCAGGAGTGCGCGCGGCGCATGTAGTGCGGCGTGTACGCCTGCAGCGGATAAGCCGCCTTCTCGCCGCCGATCTTGCCGTCGACGAACGTCTCTTGGTAGCCGCGGCGCGGAACGAAGTAGTTCGCGTAGGGCTTGATGGGTTCGTCGTTCAAGCCGATGCGGTTCACGTTGTCGGCTTTGAACTGGCAGTAAATCTCGAGCTTGCCGCTCAGCGAGGGGCGCGGCCATGCGGTGTCGATCACGACCACCGACTCGTCGTCCTCGCCGATGCCCAGCTTGTCGTCACGGTACCCCACGTAGTTGCGCTTGTCGTCCTTGGAGCGCTCGACCACATAGGAACCGTTTGCCATGAACTCATCGAAACCAACTTTGCCCTGCTGCGTCGGGAAATCAGCGTGGTACTTGGCGTTGTCGGCTGCCGTCCACGTGATGACGGGCTCCCACTTGGTCAGGTCCTCGTTCAACACGCGCTTGCCCAGGAAGTAGCCGAGCCACTGCGTGTAATTGTCAACCGGGTACGCAAGATCCGGGTCGGCGCCCATGCGCTCCATGATCTCGCGGCAGACGCGCTTCTCTTCACGTGCCTCATACATGGGCTTGACGAGCGGCTTCCAGGCGAGTAGCGCGTCCTTGCGCTGTTTCTGACCGTTGCCGTCACCAAATGCGCTCGGCCAGGACAGCTCGCCCCACGACTCATCGTCGTTGCCCTCCCAGTGCGTGCACACCGGAAGGATGATGTCGGCAAACTGGGCGGTCAGCGAGAGCTTTATCTCCATCGAAACGCACATGTCGGCTGCGCGCATGACCTTGATTGCCGTGCTCAGATTGCCGCGCGTCTGCATGAAGTTACTGCAAGTTGCGAACAGAATGCGCGGGTTGACCGGCATCTCCTTGGCCGCATGATAGGTCGGCGTGTTCGCGCGCAGCTTTGTCTCGTCGCCCTCCGGCGAGCTGCCTGCATCGTACGGGCCTGCGGACGTGGAGATGTAGGTACCTTCTTCGAGCGAGCTCCACCAGCTGTTGCCCTCGATGCAGATGTTGGGCTTGGCAGGAGCTGCTGCTAGCGCGTCAATGTAACCGTAGATGGGATTGTTCGACTGCGTGATGATGCGGTAGCCGGAGTCGCCTGCATCCCACGTGTAGATGGCTGCGCAGCCATGACCGGACTTGCCGTAATGGCCACCGAGCGCACCGACAGTCATGAACGCCTGGGAAAGGTTCTCGGCGCCCAGATAGCGGCTCGCCGCGTAGCTGTGCAGCAGGATGACCTTGTTGTTCTTGCCGCAAAGCTCAGCGTACCAGGTGATGTCCTCAACCGGAGTGCCGCAGATCTCGCTTGCCCATTCGGGGGTCTTCGGCGTGTTGTCGTACTTGCCCAAAATGTAGTCGCGGTAGTTCTCGTCGGTCTTCGCATCCTCGGGCATGGTTTCAGGCGTGAAGCCCACCGTGCGTTCGCGGATGAAATCCCAGTCGATGACGTCGCCGCGCTCGTCGTCCAGGCGGATCATCTCGTAGACGACAGCCAGCAGGAATGCCGTGTCGGTGCCGGGGCGCACGCGCACCCAGCGGGCATCGAGCATCGATGCGGTCACGTTGTAGTCGGGGCCGACGTACACGAACCCGGTGCCCGATTCCTTCGCGTTGTTCAGCCAATACATGCTGGAATGCTGCGCCCAAGCGGGGTTGCAGCCGTACAGCACGATGGTGTCGGCGTTGGGTAGATCATACTTGTCAGGTGCCATCATGATGTCGGGATGGTCGCCCCAGCTGTACATTCCGAGCGCCTCAGTCTGGAACGCCCAGTTGCCGAACGACTCGGTCTCGGTGTTGTAAATCGCGCCGCCGATATGCGGGAACATCGCTGTGCCGGGTGCCCAACGCCAGCCGTTCACGATCGGACGTTTCGAGAAGGCGAGCCTCGTCGGACGCCCCGATTTCGACGCGACGCTCTTGCTCAACGCCGGCCGTCCCGGATTCGGCTTCACGCACGGCGACGTCTACGCCGTGCACGTCGCATGGAGCGGCAATACATGCACGACCGCGGAACGCCTGCCGTACACGTCCGGACTCATCGGCGGCGGCGAGGCGCTCGCGGGCG
>CACZIP010000081.1 GCA_902781245.1 uncultured Coriobacteriaceae bacterium
GGCGTAGCGAACAAGCTGCCTCTCTCGACTCTGGATATCTGCAAGCCCCAATGCTTCGAGATAATCCATCGCCGCTGCAAGTCCAATAGCGCCAACGTAGTTGGGCGTACCGGGTTCGAAGCAGAGAGGGGGAGATGCAAAAGTGCTGCCTGCAACGCGCACCTCATCTACCATTTCACCACCGAATTGCACGGGTTCGAGTTTTTCGAGTAGCTCGAGTTTGCCGTAGAGCACTCCTATACCGGTCGGCGCACCCATTTTATGGCCTGAGAATGCAAGGAAATCGCAGTCCATCGCCTGCACGTCAACAATCTCGTGGCGTATGCTTTGCGCAGCATCTACTACAACGAGGGCATTGTGCTTATGAGCGAGCTCGGTGATTCTCGATATGGGATTCACTGTCCCTAGCACATTTGAGACGTGGGTTACGGCCACAAGTGCTACGTCGTTTTCGCTGAGCAAGGCTTCGAAAGCCCTCAAATCCAAATCGCCATTCTTGTCGAGAGGTATCGCGAGGAACGTGTGGCCGCTACGCTTGCATGCTTGTTGCCAGGGGACAAAATTTGCATGATGTTCCATCATGGTCGTGAGGACTGCGCTTCCCGGTCGGAACGTGTCGACCATAGCGCTGGCACTCATGTTGAGTGATGCGGTCGTGCCGGAAGTGAACACGATTTCGTCGGATGATCGCGCGTTAATGTAGGTGCGTACGCGCTCGCGAGCGCCCTCCAGCGCACGTGTGGAGCGTTCGCTCAGGGCGTGAATACCGCGATGCACGTTGGCGTTATCGTTTCGGTAATGACGCACGATGGATTGGAGCACGGGTTCTGGCATTTGCATGGTCGCGGCATTGTCTAGATACACAAGACGACGACCGAAAACTTCCTGGTCGAGTATGGGAAAGTCTTTGCGGATTTCGTTGATGCGCAGCATGACCGTTCCTTCCAATCCGTCAGCATTTACGTAGTGGAAAGCGTTTGGGCAAAATCCTTGATTCGCTTGACGATTGCAACTTGTCCTGCAACGCGCTTTGAATCGAAGGCGTATGCCAAGTCAGTTCTCTGGATATAGTTGACATCGCAGGCGATGATGTCTGCGGGTGTTTGACCATCGAACATTTCTTTCAGGATCTGTATGGTGCCCCGAATCATGAGCGTATCGCTGTCAGCTTCGATAATCGGACGTCCGCCTTCATTGTGCAGATACAACCAAACCTGCGATTGGCAATCTTTCACGAGCACATCGGGATGCTTTCGCTCTTCGGGCATCTCATCGAGCTGGCTAGCTTTTGTCAGAAGGTATTCGAATTGGTTGAACGGATCGCCTGTCTGCTCGATTTCTCGAATGATCCGTTCCTGTATCTGTTGGGGGGATGCCATAGTTTGCGCTCACTTCCTAACGAGCGAATTCTTCTTTTCCGCGCGCATCGTAGAGGGCATCAGCGAGCTGCGTGATGGTCTCGAGGTTCGCGGAATACTCAGGGGTGAACTTGATGCCAAGCGAGCGCTGTAACGTCATTGACAAGAGCACTTTTTTAATGTCAGTCGAGCTTTGGTTGGTACAGGTGGTGGATCCTTCAGCCAGTTTCACGCTTTTGTCCGCGTTGCGCAGCATCTTCTCCACGCTGACGTTTGCAAGTTCCAGAAGCATCTCGGTTCCGGCTTCCGCGCATTCCTCTTCGGTGAGAAAAAACTTTGCAAGCGTGAAAGCTCTCACTTCACGTCGGAACCCTTCTCGGTCGAGGTCGCCCTCGAGTAACTGCTGCAAGGCTGCGTCAGCGTCGAGCGCTGCGAGGTCGAGCCGTTCCTTCAAAGTCATGTTCCCGGACATGAGTGTGATTCCTCTCGTCTTGCCCCAGTGCGGTCACTGCCCGCAGCTAGGCATGCGGCGGCTGCGGGCAGTTTCCTTCACGCATATGCGATTAGAATGTGCGTGTTATGCGTTAACAATTTCAAGGCCGAGCAGTTCGCCGAGCTCGATGATCTGATCCTCGAAGTCGCCGTAGATGAGCGGCATGTGGTTTCCGATCGCAGCCTGCTTCTTGAAGAAGTCCTTGGAATCCTTCACCTGGAAGAAGACGCCCATCGAGCAGTTCGTCTGGTCGTAACCCATCGAGGTGAGGATTGTGCCCTTGGCGACGAACAGCTTCTCGCAAGTCGGGTCGATACGGCACATCGTGATGGTCTGCCCGCGATCGGCTTCGAACTTGTAACGGAAGGTGGCGCCGAAGCCGGAACGTGCGAACTCGCGGATGGCGTAGGGGCGGAAGTCCTCGTCGAAAGACTCCCAGCGGCGGTTCGGGACCGAATGGAAGGTCAGCACGACATTCTCGGCGTCGGCAAGCTCTTCCGTCTTCTCGTCAACATGTTCCGGAGTGAAGAACAGCGCCTTGGGCAGAGGGGCGCGCACGCCATTGCGGATGGGGCTTGTGAAGCAGTTGCCCATGTAGGACGGACGGCGACCGATTGCTTGCAGCATGAGTTTCGAGATGAGGGCGCCCAGGTCATACTCGCATGCCGAAGGGATGCCCTGCTCGTTGTTCAGCGAGTGGTTCAGGCACATCGTGAACTGCTTCTCGTTAAGACGGCGCGTTGCGCAGAGGTCCGGGCATGGGGCGGTGAAGCAATTGCACTCGAAGTAATCGAGGAACTTCTGGATGCCCCAGTGAGCTTCGACGGATTTCTTGACCATGTTGCGGGTCATTTGGCACTCATCGGCGCCGTCGATGATCTCGTCGGTCAGCTTGTCGATGCCCTTGGCATCTTCGCCGTCGAAGTTCAAGCCCATGCGGCCGGGGGTGCAATGGTTCGACTTCGGATCGTCGTAGCTGATCTGGTCGAGCAGCTCGTGAGCAGAGACGTAGCGCAGGCGCGTGCCGAACTTCGCCGTGATTTTCTCGGGATCGATGATGGAATCGGGGGAGCTGACGGAAACAGTGCTCGTCATGCGTGTGGCGGCAAGAATCTTCGAATCGCGCAAGACCTTGCGGGCGCGCAGAACCGTCATGTATTCGGTGGCGTCCGCCCAATCCTCGAATGAATAGAACTCAAGGCCACGAGCAAGGAACTCAGCAGATGTAATGGCGGAGGCGCAGCAAGCCTGAGTGATTGCGCAGGGCTTGCCGGTGCGCATGGCAAATTCGAGTGCCAAGTCGTACGGGCGGCTGGCATAGCCGATGTAGTACAGATCAACGTCTTCACTGCCTTCAGCGAGCTTCTCGATCATCTCGTCCTTGGTTAGGAACTGCTCGTCGCGCTCGACCTTGACAGGCTCGAGAAGGTTCACGACGTCGGCGGGCATGGCAGCCTGCAGCTGTGCATACCAGCCCTTGAACTTCTCGGCGGCCATGTGCAGGTCGAATTCCTTCTCGAGCTGCATGCCCTCGCCGAAACGGCACGGACCCTCGAACACGTACTCGTGGTAGAGGGTTAGGAACATCGGCTTCACATTCAGGCGGATGTCTTCATGCTTCTTGATTGCCATCGGATTATCCTTTCTCGTTTTGCGACGTGTTCTCTTTGACGTCGTTAGGGAAAGGATAGAAAGCATGTGGGCTGGAGTCATTTTGCCGAAACGACTCAGTTCTTCGCAGTTATTGTGCAGATGGCACTATGGTTGCCTCGCGGACACGATAGGCTAGGAGGAAGTTGAATCTCAGCTCGGGATCGCTCGTGTCGATGCCGAACTGGTCCTCGATGCGGTTGATGCGGTATTTAACGTTGTTTCGATGCATATACAGTTTACTTGCGACGACGCTCGCGCGCCTTTCGCAGCGGAGGTACTCGTACAGGAATTCGTAATTGTTGGTCCTCGAAACGTCATCATGTTTGCGAATGGCTTCGAGAACATGCCCGGCATATGTTCCACCAATGAGCTCGGCGGCTTTCCCGTCGGTCGACGTCACCATGTAATCGACTATGCATGAGTCGAACGAGATGATATTGCTCCAATTACGGGGGATGCTCAGTTTGTCTTCTTTCAGTCTTTTGCCCCATCCTATTTCGAAAGCTATGCGTGCCTGGTCGAACGCCATGGAGGCGTCGATGAGGTTTGTGAACTTGGAGCTGCGGCCGCACACGAGATCGTACCGTTCAAGCATGTCGTCGAGCCTTGCGGAAAGCGATGTGCGGCCCAAAGGGCAGCTGTTGGAAGCGCAGTGCAGGGCGCATCGGTCGTTTCGACAGTTGAAGCACAGCACAACCACCGCTTCGTCAACGAGGACAGTCTTAGCTGGTGCGACGAGTCGCGACACGTCTGATAGGAGTCGCGACTTGAGCACGGATCCGTCCTGCTCCCGTATGTAAAACAGGCAAAAACGGGCTTCACGTGGGATGCCAGCAATCCGCGCGCGCTCGAGAACCGCATCCTCGTTTCTCACAGCGCCAAGGAAAAGGTCCTTCAAAAATGAATCTGCTGCATTGCCAGCTGGTTTGTCGTCTGGGTAGTCGCGCAAAGCGTAGAACTCGACGCGCTTGGTGAATAGCTCGTATACGTCGAGTAAGTAGTCGTCTGGTTGAGCTACGTTACACATCATGATTACGATGATGGAAAAAGAAGACCTGGTTTTGAATGATCTCACGACCGTCACATATTTGCAGATCTCGAAGGTGCTGTTGATGATAAAACCATCTTCCTCTGCCCAAGGCTTGAAGCGTTTATGAAGCTTGAACTTATTGATGTTTTCCTCGGTGTGATAGCCGTGGGCTATAAGTTCGACAGTGATGGGGTCATCGCAGGGGACGTCTTTTGTATATGCGAGGAGTTTCAGGGCGGGATCGACTATTACGACGTTGTTCTGCAGGAATGACGAGCTTATGTCGAGGAGTTCCTGTAGCCCGCCTCCGCCCAAACGCACGGCGTCCATAGAACGCTCCCAGTCGGCGAACCGGTAAAGCGCATCAAGCAGAGTATTGAACACGATGAGCGTCGATTCTCCTTGTAGTACTGATAGTATTGCCTGATCATCGGGGGAGTCATCTTCCGCATTCACGTAGATCGCTTGGCAGTCTTGAGAAACGACTTTGTGCACATCGTCGCGCGTGCCGCAAAGATAGAGCGTATCGGGTCCAGCGAGAGGCGTCGCCTCAATGAATAGTCTAAAGGCTGAAAACGAGGGATTGGCATTGCTCGTGCGCACTACGCGCCCTACCGAGCGCAGCTCGTGTTCGATGATGTTCAACGTGAGCATTGCGCGCACCCCCCTCTTAAATAAATGGAGTATAGATAAGTAGAATCGCAATCACATTGGGCGCAATCGAACCTTTTTTCTCAAGTTATTGTGCCATTTGCACAATAAACAGTCAAAAGTCGAGGTCAACCCCTAAAGACCGTTCTCTATCAGCTTACACACAATTTCCGACTTGGGTTGGGAATGCCCTGTCAACACAATGGCATTCACTAGATGAGCAAGTCATCCACAGAGAGTCCCTTGGCAAGAACATCGAGGTCCACGTGGCCCTCCGCGTTGGCAGCGCCTTTCACTTCGCCCACGTCGCTGTACTGCCAAATGGTCCAATCTCCTTGTGGCCACTCGGCCCAAGCAGGCCATTTGCGACACGAGATCCACAGGTCGCAATCGTCGAAATATCCCTTCAGGTAGAGGTCGTAGACATCGTTGCCAGTGTAGATGAGGGGCTTGTGGCCGCAGGCTGCTTCGACTGATTCGACGAATGCCCTGAGCTCGCGGCGCACATCTTCGGCTTGAGGTGGGTTCTGTTTCTTGTCTCCGTACCATTCCACATCGACGGCAGGTTTCAATGAGCGTATAGCAGGGTCATCCCAAGATGCTTTTGCAGACGCAATGAAGTTTGCAGCTTGCGATTCGCCAGGGGAGTCGAATGAGAAAAAGTGGTATGCGCCAAGGGCGGCATGACTGCCTGAGGCACGTTCGCATGTGGCAGAGAACTGGGCGTCGACATGGGTTGTGCCCTCTGATGCTTTGGCGTAGACAAACTCGATTCCCGCACTCGAGAGGGCTTCGAAATCGATTGCGCCTTGATACTCGCTTGTGTCTATGCCCTTAACACCTTCGGGCGTGAAGATCATGTTAGGTCGGATGACCTCCGCCTTGACCCCCAGAACCACTGCTACCAACAAGAGCGCAACAGCAACGAGTGCAATTACGATACGTTTTAGCAAAACAAAAGCTCCCAACTCATGCACAATAGCTACCAGAGGCCGTTTGCAAGGTATGCCACTATGCTCGTATCGTACCGCTTGTCAACGAGTTTCGTTTATCGTGTCTTTAAACTATTACTAAAAACAACGATGATAGGTGGAACGATGGACATCATTCAGGCAATCGAAAAGCGTATTTCATGCCGTGCTTTCACCGACCAACAAGTCGAGCAGGAGAAGTTCGATGCACTTGTAGAAGAGGCTACGCGCATCAATGAAGAGACGGGTCTGCATTTCCAGATCTTCGGTCCGCGCGCAGACGGCACGGTCATCAACATGAGCGACAAGATGTTTGCAGGCAATCCGCCATGCTATGCAGCGCTCGTGGCCAAGAAGGATCCGGTAGAGGAGGAGAAGCTCGGCTACTATGGCGAGAGGCTGGTGCTGTTTGCCGAGATGATGGGGCTTTCGACCTGTTGGGTTGCAGGCACATTCGACCGCGCGACGACGCGCGTCGATCTCGACGAAGGCGAGGTTCTGCACGACGTCATTCCAATTGGCTACGCCCCAGCGAAGATTCCGCTCAAGCAGCGCACGATCCGTGCCGGCATTCGCAGCCGCTCGAAAGCGCTTGACGATCTCTACCGTGGTCCTGTGCCGCTTGGCGATGCTCCCGAATGGATTCAAGCATGTGTCGACGCAGTGTGGAAGGGTCCCTCGGCCATCAACGAGCAGCCGGTCGTGTTCGTCCAAGATGATGTCGATGGCCCCGTTCGCGCCGAACTCATTCGCGTGAAGTCAGGGATGGAATACACTGATTTGGGCATTGCGAAATACCATTTTGCGGTTGTTGCCGATGCCTGTGGAGTCGCTGGTGCTTGGGAATGGGGCGTTGGTGGCACCTTCGCATAACTCTCATGGTTCGGAACGATTGAAAGGTCAGTTGGGCATCTTGCGGGAGAACAATATGGATTATGAAAACGCCCTCCAGGAACTAAAGCGCGCCTTCGACGACGCCGACACAATCGTGGTTGGTGCAGGCGCAGGGCTCTCAACCGCTGCAGGATTTGTCTATGCAGGCGAACGCTTCGAGAGGCTATTTCCCGACTTCATCGCTCAGTACGGATTTCGCGATATGTACTCGGCGGGTTTCTTCCCGTATAAAACGCCGGAAGAACTCTGGGCGTACTGGAGCCGTTATATCTGGCACAACCGTTACGAGCCAGCTCCTAAAGACACGTACGGGAAGCTGCTGCGTTTGCTGGACGGCAAAGACTATTTCGTCATCACCACGAACGTCGACCACCAGTTCCAGTTGGCTGGTTTTCCCAAGGATCGTCTTTTCTACACGCAAGGCGACTACGGCCTGTGGCAGTGCAGCGAACCGTGCCACGATGAGACGTACGACAACTACGATACGGTGAAGCGCATGGTGGAGGAGCAACGCGACATGCGCGTCCCATCCGAGCTGGTGCCGTTCTGCCCCGTGTGCGGCAAGCCGATGTCCATGAACTTGCGCGCAGACGACATGTTCGTTGAAGACGCGGGTTGGCGGGCAGCCGCCGAGCGTTACCGCTCTTTCCTGGAGGCACATCAAACTGGCAAGGTGCTCTACCTCGAATTGGGTGTGGGCGGCAACACGCCAGTCATCATCAAGTATCCGTTCTGGCGCTACACGAACGCGAACCCGGATGCGACCTACGCATGTGTGAACTATGGCGAAGCGTATGCGCATGACTCGATCCGTTCCCGCTCGATCCTCATCGATGCCGATATCGATCGCGTCTTGAGTGATTTGCTAGAGCTTTAGGAGGGGTAGGCCAACATGGATCAAGCACGAAAAGTCGAACTTCTGAAAAGCCTCGTGAAAACGCTCTG